>JBIOVC010000129.1:0-24237 GCA_044867545.1 Hyphomicrobiaceae bacterium
GGCGCAAGCCGGGCTGCATTCGCAGGCGACCCCGGGCCCCATGATTTCGGACAGTCCGTAGATGTCCACCGCCTTGATCCCGAACCGCTCCTCCAAATCGCGGCGAATGGCGTCGCTCCAGGGCTCCGCCCCGAACACTCCGATCCGCAATGGCGATTTCCGCAGATCGACGCCCATGCCGGTCGCGACCTCGGCAATGTTGAGGGCGTAGGACGGTGTTGCGCACAGCACGTTGGCACGGAAATCCTGAAGCAGCGTCACTTGGCGCTCCGTTCCACCGCCCGACATCGGAACCACGGTGCAACCGAGCCGCTCCGCGCCGTAGTGCACGCCGAGGCCGCCGGTGAACAGACCATAGCCGTAGGCATTGTGGACGACATCGCCGGGCACCGCGCCGGCACAGGCAAGCGAGCGCGCCATCAGGCCAGACCAGCAGTCGAGATCACCCTTGGTATAGCCCACGACCGTAGGCTTGCCCGTCGTCCCCGATGAGGCGTGCAGCCGAAGCAGCTTGGCTTGCGGCACGGCGAACATGCCGAAGGGATAATTGTCGCGCAGATCCGATTTCAGCGTGAACGGGAAGTGCGCGATATTGGCCAAGGCGCTGAAGCGCCCGGGATGCACGCCGGCAGCGTCGAACTTCTGCCGGTAATGAGGCACGTCCGCATAGGCACGTTCCAGGGTCCGCTTCAGACGTGCCGTCTGCAGCGCGGTCAGCGCGTCGCGCGGCATCGCCTCGGCGTCGGGATCGAGCATGAAGACGTCCGCCTTATGTATCGCTGTTCGGGTGCTCATGGCATTAGCCATCCGGGCTTGATTGCCGCTCCGGGAGCGCCGGAGCCGCGCATGGGCGTGTGGGCAAGCGCGAAGCCCTGATTGTAGCCGGCCCGCGTCACCAGGATGAACTTCAACGCGCCGCCAGCGCCGGCAATGCAAATTCCGGCCGAAGAGAACAGAGCAATTGTGCCATTCGTTGCGACGAACCCGAGGATGATCAGCACCGTCGGCATTGCCAAGCCGAGAACTAAGAACCATGGCCTGAAGGAATCGAGCGCGGCAATCGCGCGCGCGGGCGCCCCCTCGCTGCGGAGGCCAGTGACATAGGTAGCCCAACTCCAAGCTCGAAACGCGGCCAGCACGACGGCGGCCGCGGCTGCGGGCTCCATCATCGTCGCAAGCGACGGCAATGCCGCAGTCGCGGCGAGAAACAAGCCGCCCCCCTCGGCCAAGCCAGTCGCCATCATCAGCGGCACGATAAGCGGCGCTCGCCATGCCGGAATACCCTTCGACGCGCGCAGGATCATGGCTTGGCTGAACAGAAATGACAGACCGAGAACCGCTGCAGGGACCATGAGCTCCGGGCTTTCGAGCCACGCCGCGATTGCCCCCACGGGAAAGAAGGCGACCGCGATCCAGGCTTCTCGCGCCATCCACGAGCGTTGTGGTTGCCGCAGGACGAAAATGAACCGCAACGGCCGGCCGATCTTGAGCAGCACCAGGAACAGGCCGAGCGCGACCAATGCCAGCGCCAACCAGGCGAGCGGGAACGCCGAAACATCGCGCCAGCTCGCCATCGCCGCAAGCAGGAACAGCCCCGTCCCGGCGCCCCCGCAAATGAAGTTGCCGGCCGCCTTCCAGTCCCAGTGCTGTTGATGCCACGGCTCGACGCCCCGGCTGCGGAGCTCTCCCGCGTCGGCGGGCGATCGCAGCACGGGATCGCCCGCTTGCTCGACCGATCCGTCGGCCTTGCCGTAGAGGTAGTAGAACCCCGGCTCGGTGCCGACCTCCTCGTGCATGCGGAAGTTTCGTTGCTCTCGCATCAGGCGGGACACGTTGCTGTTGGGATCGTCGCTGTCGCCGAAGTGGAGCGCATCGGCAATGCAGGCATTGACGCAGGCCGGCGTCGCCCGTGGATCGACCCCGGGGATGAGGTCATTGGCAAGCCCGAAGTCGATGCGATCCGAGCAGAAGGTGCATTTCTGCGCGACGCCCAATCGGCGCGGATCCTCGCGTTCGATTTCGTTCTGCATCGCTGCCGCGCCATACGCGAAGTGCGAAGCATCGACCTTGAAGCGTGCCTGATAGGGACAAGCGACATCGCAATATGCGCAGCCGATGCAGATGTCGTAATCGATGGTGACGATCCCGTCGGCGCGCCGGCGGGTTGCGGTCGACGGGCAGACGTGCATGCACGGGGGGTCGGCGCAATGCTGGCAGCCGATCGGAACGAAGGTACGGCTGACGTTCGGATAGCTTCCGGCCTCGACGTCGAGCACCTTGCGCCACTGCACGGCCGGGGAGGTGGCATTCGCGTGCCGGCAGGCCGCCGTGCAGGTCTGACAGCCGACGCAGCGCTCGAGATCGGCCACCATCACCCAGCGAGTCATGGCGCGCTCCGCAGTTTGGTGACGCTGACCTTGACCAGATCCGCGCTCGACCCGGTGGCATCCGTGAGCTCGAGCAGCATCGGCATGAGCGAATTCATGCTCGGCGCCTGGAAGTCCTTGGCAAACGGTGTTGCCCAGTGATCGAACTGGCCGATCATCAAAAGCGTGTCCGGGCGAATTCCCTCGCACAGCATGACGCGGCCTTTGGTGTGGTTGAGCGGCGAGCTGACCTCCACGAGGTCGCCGTCGGCGATCCCGAGCTTGTCGGCCGCGGCGTGGTTCATCACCACATTGCCGTGGCCGGCGACGTTGCCCGCCACTTCCTTGATCAGCTGGATGCCGGCGTTTCCTCCCCAGGAGTATTGCATGCTGCGCGCCGTCAAGAGCCAGAACGGATAGTCGCCAATGCGCACGTCGAAATGCCGCTCGAGCGCTCCCTCCCAAAGCGCGGCGAGATCGCGCCAATGCGGCAGCGGCTCATATTCCTCAAGCTGCTTGTCCCACCAGTTGATGCCCTGCTCGTGCAGTCGCCTCCCGAGCTCCTTGCCGATCCGGAACAGCCGCTCCTGGAACGGCTGCTCGAAGCGCAGCCCGGCGCTCACGAGCTTCGGGTAGAGGTACCACTGCAGGCGTGGAAACGGCTTCACGCGAAAGCCATGCTCGCGGAACCAGTCGAGCCCCTGCGACTCGGCGCCATCGGTGAGCTCCGCGCTGGCGGCACGACAAGACGCATCCCAGATGGTCTCGACGTCGTGGGCGGTGGCGACGTCGAGCGAGAAGTCGTAACCCGTGCCGGCGAGCTTCACGCCGGCCGCGCCGCGGTTGATCGCCGTGTTGTAGGGTTCCAGCAGGCCGGTGCGCCGAGCGAGCTCGGTCGAGACCCAGGTGAAGTCTTTCGCCTCGCCTTGCGGCGGCGCCGCCGGATCGCGCAGCGCGAAGCCTTGATGGTCCCAGAACTGCTCGACATATTTCGTGCCGCCGATGCGCAGGAGTTGCAGACCCTCGAGATCGGTGCAGTCGGGCAGCAGCACGTCGGCCACGTGGTTGGTCTCGTCGCGCGTATAGGCGAAGCAAACGGTGAAGGGGAAATGCGCCATCGCGTCCCCGACCGCCTCGGTGTCCCAGAATGAGATAGCGGGATTGGTGCGATAGACGAGCCACACGTCTGGTGCAGATGCGGCGGGCAGCTTCGCGAAATCCTCCTTCTGCATCATCCAGGCGAGATGGGTCGGGCCTAGCGCCTGGCTCCATGCCGAATTGGCGACAAGCGGCACCAACGTGCGATGCGCGCTGCGCGCCGACGGACGCGAGACCCAGTCATTTTTTCCGGTCGGGTTCATGGGGTAATCCATGAAACCATCCGGTCCGGGCTTGACGCTCGACCAGCGGTTATCCGCGGGGCGGTTCAAGCGAACGGTCGTGCCGAGCGTCCCGCCGGGGACCTCGAGTGCACCGACCAGGCAGGCCAACAGCGTGCGCGCCCAGCAGCATTCGTAGCCGCCCCACCCGTTGTTCACCGTCTTGCCGAGCGAGATTGCGACCGGGCGCAGCGGCAGGGTTTCGCCCTCGATCTCGATGGTCTCGCCGATCCGGGCGTGATCCAGGAACTCGTTGGCAACCCGGCGGATCTTTTCCGCATCGACGTCGCAGATCGGGCCCGCCCATTCCGGCGAGTAGCTTTTGACGTGGTCGACCAGATGAGCGAATGACGGCCTCACCGTCGCGGAGTAGTGCGCCGACAATTCATGGTCGGGACCGACTTCGAGCCCATCGACGACGAACGTCCCCTCGAGCGCCGGATCGATGTCGACGGTATCGAAAGGCACGGCGCGATTGGTCGCGGTGTCGATGACCAGCGGCTTGCGTGTCAGCGGATCGCGCAGGAAGAATCCGCCGGGGCCGACCAGATAGGGCGACGATGTCCGGTTCTTCAGGAACGGCACGTCCAGCCGGTCGCGCGCATGCTCGTGCAGCACCACGTGGATCATCGCGAGCAGGAAGGCGGCATCAGTCTTCGGCTTGATCGGAATCCATTCCGCCGAGCAGGCGCCGGTGATTGAAAGATGCGGCTCGATCTGCACCCGCTTCATCCCGCGCTTGCGCGCGTCGGCATGGCGCTTGACGCCGCAGACGCCGCCGGAGGCTTCCACGTTGGCGCCGAATGAGACCAGGTATTCGCACAGCGGAGTATCGGGCGAGACGGTGAACGCGCGATGCCAGAGCTCGCCGTAAAGGTGCTCGGAATGATAGCACTTCACGCCTTGGCCGCTGCCGAAGCTCATGTCGATCGGGCCCCAGGCCGCGAGGAACGCCGGCAAGGTTCCCATATAGGCGGTCGGGGTCCCGCCTCCGCCGAAGCTTGCCGCCACCCGCGGATAGCCGGATTCGTCGAGCAGGCCGCGCGCGCGCAGCGTTGAGCTTCTCCACCACCAGATCGAGCGCTTCGTCCCAGGAAACCCTGACGAAGCCCGGATCCTCACCCCTGCCCTTCTTGGGATTGGTGCGCTTCATCGGATGAAGCACGCGATGGGGATTGTAGAGCTTCTGCACCAGGCCGAAGGCCTTGACGCAGGCCTTGCCGCCGGCCGGATGAACTTGGGCGGCGTCGAAATTCGGAGCCACCTCGGTCGCGACCCCATCCTCGATGCGCACCTTCAAGAGATCCGGACCCGCCACGCACTGATAGCAATACGTCGAGACGCTGCGTTCGCGGTCGGGGCGGCCGGTCGGCATCACACGCTATCCCGGAACGGCGGCGGCGCGCTTGTTAGCGGCGTTTTTGGTGGCCTTCGCCTTCAGTCGTTCGTAGGTCTTACCGACATCGACGACGAACCGGGTATGCGTGCCTTCCCCGATCGGTTCGAGCTCGTCCCTGGCCGACACGTCGAAACTGATCTTGCGACCTTGCACCGCGGCCACCGTTGCGGTGATCTCGACCTCCATCCCGGGCAGGGTCGGCGCAGTGTGCCGCAGAGCGATCTCGATGCCGACCGAATCCTCGCCGGGTTGCGCGTAATCGAGCAAGAGATCGCGGCAGGCATGCTCGATGTCGCGGCCGAGCTCCGGCGTGCCGTAGACGCGGCCTTCCTCGCCCATGAAGCTGATGGTGCGGTCCCGATCGACGACGACGCGCTTGACCTTCGATAGTCCGGGGCGGAGGCTGTCCTTCATCAAGGTTCTCCAAATCGGGCGAATTTGTTGAATTTAGGCCGATCGGCGGCATCGCCGACTTGATCAGAATCAATTGCGATCGAGATTCTCAGACGCCGAGATAGGCCTCGCGCACCCTCTGGTCGACCTGGATTTCAGCGGCAGTCCCGCTGACGGCCACCCGGCCGGTCTCGAGCACATAGGCGCGGTCGGCAATGGCGAGCGCCGCGCGCGCATTCTGCTCCACCAGCAGGATCGTCAGCCCGTCGTGCTTGAGGGCGCGAATGGTTTCGAGAATCTGATCGACCAGGATCGGCGCCAAGCCCATCGACGGCTCGTCGAGCAGCAACAGCCGGGGCTTCGCCATCAACGCCCGCCCGATCGCAAGCATCTGCTGCTGCCCGCCGGAGAGTGCGCCGGCGGGTGTCTTGCGCATGGATTCGAGCATCGGGAACATGGCGTGCACGCGCGCAAGCGCGGGAGCGAGGTCGCCGACACGGCCAGACCAGGCGCCGAGCTTGAGATTGTCCTCGACCGACAGAGGCGCGAACAATTGACGGCCCTCGGGGACCTGCGTGATCCCGAGTGCTACCCGGACGTGGCTCGGCGCTCGTTCGATCGGGCGGCCCTCGAAGCGGATCGATCCTGCGTTGACCGGCTGCACCCCCGAGATGGCGCGCAGCAGCGTGGTCTTGCCTGCGCCATTGGCGCCGACGAGGACGACGATCTCGCCGGCATGGACCTCGAGCGAAACCCCATGCAAGACCTGGATGCGGCCATAGCCACTCCGGAGATTCTCAACCGACAGCACGGGCGGCCTCCTGCGAGCCGTGAATGCCGAGATAGGCTTCCACCACCGCCGGGTTCGACCGCACCTCGGCGGCGCTTCCTTCGGCGAGAGTCTTCCCGTTGGCGAGGACATGAATGCGGTCGGAGATGTTCATGACGAGCCGCATGTCGTGCTCGACCAGCACCACCGTGACCCCGTCCTTCGCGATCGAGCGGATGACGCCATCGAGTTCCGTCGTCTCGACCGGATTGCAGCCGGCGGCAGGCTCGTCGAGCAGCAGCACCTTGGGCTCGCTCGCGAGCGCACGGGCAATCTCGAGCCGCTTGAGCGCGCCGTAGGGGAGCGCGCCCGCCGGTCGATCGGCCTGCCCTTCCAGACCGACCCGGGAAAGCGCGGCGCGCGCAGCCTCGTGCGTGCGCCGATTCTGCCGGCGCACCGATGGAAGATGCAACAGATCCGACAGGATGCCGGTGCTCTCGTGGCGATGGCGTCCCACCATGACGTTCTCGAGCGCCGTCATGCGGAAGAAAATCTGCAGGTTCTGAAACGTGCGTGAGAGGCCGCGGCGCGCGAGTCGATCGGGCGGCAATCCGGTCACGTCCTCGCCCGCCAGGCGCATGCGTCCCTCCAATGGGACGTAGAGACCGGAAAACAGGTTGAACAGCGTCGTCTTGCCGGCGCCGTTCGGGCCGATGATCGAGAACACCAAGCCGGGCTCTACCGCGAGGCTGACCCCGTCGATGGCGCGCACGCCGCCGAACGCGATCGACAGCTGCGCGGCTTCGAGGATCGTCATCTCCGTCCTCCGGGCAGCACACCGGCCAGGCTCGGCACGATGCCCCGACGAAGAAAGATCATGAAGCCCATCAGGACCAATCCGAGCACGACGTGCTCGTAGTCGTGCAGCATGGTGAGAGCCTGCGGCAGCACGACGAGCACCGCCGCCCCCACCAGCGAGCCGGTAACCGAGCCCATTCCGCCCAGCACCACCATCGCCACCAGCTCGATCGAGTGAAGAAAGCCGGCGACATCGGGCGTGATATGGCCGTTGAGGAGCGCGAGATAGGATCCGGCCACGGATGCGTAGATCGCCGAGACGACGAAGATCGCGAGCTTCTGGCGCGCCACATCGACGCCCAGCACGGACGACGCCACCTCGCTGTCGTGGATGGCCTTGAGCGCGCGGCCGGTGGGACTGTCGATCAAGTTCAGCGCCAGCACGGCGCCGATCAGGAACGTCCCTGCCGCCATCCAATACCAGGTGTCCGATCCGCGCAGGCGCCAATCGAAGAGCGTGAGCCGCGGCACCGACATTCCGTCCGGGCCGCCCGTCCACGCCGCCTCGTTGGTGAGCACGATGGCGACGAGGACCCCAAATCCGAGCGTGGCGACCGCAAGATAGTGTCCTTTGAGTCGGAGAATCGGCCGGCCCACGAGAAACGCGACCGTGCCGGAGAGCGCGGCTCCGCTGAGGATGCAAAGCCATGATGGCATCCCGAGATAGGTCGGGCCGATGGCGACGGTGTAGCCGCCGATACCGATAAACCCGGCATGGCCCAGGCTGACCTGGCCGGCAAAGCCCATCAGCAGATTGAGACCGATGGCGGCGAGCGCGAAGATGAATACGAGGGCTCCCACCCGGTAGTAGTAGGCCGAGGGAAATGACAAGGGCAGCAGAACGATGATCGCCCCGACCAGGACGACCCCCGCCAGTCGGTGCGTCATCAGGGCGCGCACGCTCACACCCGCTCGACCTTGCCGCGGCCGAGCAGGCCTTGCGGCATTGCGAACAGCACGGCGAGGATGGCCACGAATGCCACCGCATCCTTGTATTGCGAGGAGAGATAGCCGGCGCTGAACGCTTCGAGCATGCCGAGGACGAGGCCGCCCACGACGGCGCCGAGCGCGCTGCCCATGCCGCCGAGCATCGCCGCAGCGAAGCCTTTGAGCGCCAGCAAGGTGCCGACATCGTAGCTGGTTAGCGTGATGGGCGTGACCAGCACGCCAGCCACCGCCCCGATCGCCGCCGATACGGCGAACGACAGGCCGACGATGCGTCTGACGTTGATCCCGACGAGGCGCGCAGCGAGCCGGTTGGCGGCGGTCGCGAGCACCGCCTTGCCGAGCAGCGTGCGATCGATGAACAGCCACAACAGCACCACGATGATCGCCGCACCGGCGAGCACGACCAGGCTCTGCGGCAGGACGGCGGCGCCGCCCACGCGAATGGAATCCGCGCGGAAAATGGGCGGCAGGCTGTGGAAGCGCTTGTCGAAGACGATCTGCGCTGCGCCTCGGAGGAAGATCGAAGCACCGATAGTGATCATGATCAAGGCCACGGCGCTCGCGCCGCGGGCGGGCTCGATGGCGAAGCGATGGAGCGCGAGGCCGACGGCAATCGTGATGACGACGGCGATGAGCGCCGCGAGCGGGACCGGCACCCCGGCCGCTGCCAGGAACGCCGTGCACATTCCGCCCAGCATAACGAATTCGCCCTGGGCGAAATTGATGACGTCGGATGCGTTGTAGATGAGCGTGAAGCCGAGCGCGACCAGCGCATAGACCGCGCCAACGGTGAGCCCGGAAAAGAAGAACTGCAGGAAATCGGCCATCGGGTTCAAAGCCTCGCACGGGCTGCACTCAGGACCCGTTCGCCGGCCGGCGGCGAGCGTCTCGTGGACCGCCGGTGCCGCCCCGAACTTACGTGCCCGCGTCCGGCACCAGCGTCCAATCGCCGTTCTTGATCTCCAGCATCCGGAAGGCCGAGAGATCGAGCCCCATGTGGTCGCTCGGCGACATGTTCACGATGCCGCCAGTGCCGACATAGCCCTTGGTCTTCTCGATCTCGTCGCGGACCTTCGCCTTGTCGGCGCTCTTCGCTCGCTGCATCGCCTGTACCAGGATCTGCAAGCCGTCATAGGCGTGGCCGCCGAAGGTCGAGACCGCTTGCCCGGTCTTCTGCTGATACGCGCGCGCGTAGTTCACCACGACCGGCTTCTGCGGGTCGTTGTCGGCGAGCTTGTCCGCCACCAGCAGCGCCGCCGCCGGAAGCCGGACGCCCTCGGCCGCCGGTCCCGCCAGATCGATGAACTGCTTGGAGGCGACGCCGTGACTTTGGTAGAGCGGCGCAGTGATCCCCAGCTGGCGGTAGTTGCGCGTCACGATCGCCGGGCCCTGGCCGAAACCCGGATTGACCACCGCCTGTACCCCCGCCTTGTTGCGGATGTTGGTGAGCTGCGGGGTCATGTCGCTGTCGCGCGGACCGTAGGATTCCTCGTGCGCGACAGTGATCCCCGACTTGGGAGCCACCGCGACGCACTGGTCTCGCATCGACTTTCCGAATGCATCGGTTCCCGAGATGAGCGCGATCGTCGTCAGGTTGCGGCGCTTAAGATCGGCGAAGATCTTCTGGCACGCCATCCTGTCCGTGTGCGGCGTCTTGAACACCCATTTGCGGACGGGGTCGATGATCTGGCTGGCGCCAGCCAGCGAGATAAACGGAATCTGCGCTTCTTCGAAGGCCGGAATCATCGCCAGCGTCGATCCCGTGGTGGTGCCGCCGACCTGGGCGAAGATCTTGTCATCATCGATGAGACGAGTCGCGAACGTGCGCGCGTTGTTCGCATCGCCGCCGTCATCGTAGACGATGAGCTGAAGCTTCTGCCCGTTGACCTCGCCTTTCGCATTGATCTCGTCGACGAGCATCTCGAGCGTTCGCTTCTCGGGATCGCCGAGAAAGGAGGCCGGACCGGTGACCGACAACACCGACCCGATCTTGACCTGCGCGGCGGCGTAAGGCCCACCGGAAATCAGCATCAGCAGGCCGCACGCGGCCGTCGCCACCGCACGAAACAATCCGATCATTCTGACCTCCCTTGGAGAACCGCGAATCCTCGAACTTTTTGTGTTGTTTGCTTCTACCAGCGGCGGCCGCTTCGCCATTTGATCAAGATCAAGGCTCACGTCAGAGCGGCCGCCGAGCGTCACAAAGTGGAGGACTCCGACAGAGAGAGACTTGCGAACGGCTACCTGCGCGAGCCGGCCGAGCGCCTGCGCGCTCTAAACAGCGACGGAGTGCCGGGTCCGGCCATCCGGGAGATAGGCATCGAAAGCAGCCGCCACGACACGAACGAACGGGCGGCCTTTGTCGGTGATCCGAATCCGGCGGCCATCGATGACCACGAACCCTTCGTCCTCGAGCCGCCGCAGCGAAGCAATCGCGTCGTCGAAGCAGCCGCCCGCTCTGTCGCCAACGTCCCGCGAGATGGCAGCAACATCGACATCGAGATCGCACATCAGACGTTCGATGATTCGGCCTCGCACGCGATCGTCACGGGTCAGCGCAAGACCCCTCACGGTGGCGAATTGCCCGGACGCGACCGCACGTGAATAGCCGCTCGTATCGGGGGCATTTTGCACGATTCCCTGCGGCAGCTTCCCGATGGCCGAGGCACCCAGCCCGACCAGCGCATCGGCCTGGTCGGTCGTGTAGCCCTGGAAATTCCGATGCAATCGCCCCGACCGCACCGCCAATGCCATGTCGTCGTCCGGGCGCGCGTAGTGATCGAGGCCGATCGGCTGATAGCCGCGCGAGAGCAGCGTCTTGTGCGCCGCTTCGGCCTGTCTTAGGCGTTCCGGCCCGGCCGGCAGATCGCCCTCGCCGATCAGGCGCTGGTGCGGTTTGAACCAGGGGACATGCGCATAGCCGAAGATCGCGATGCGTTGCGGCCGCAGCCGATCCACAAGGGCGATGGTGCGCTTGACGTGCTCGATGCGTTGCTTCGGCAGGCCATACATCAGATCGAGATTGATGCGCTCGATCCCGTTCTCGCGCAGCGCGGCGACGGCCTCGGCCACCAGATGGTACGGCTGCACGCGGCCGATCGCCTTCTGAATTTCCCGATTGAGCTCCTGCACGCCGAGGCTCGCCCGGTTGACGCCGATATCCCGCAGGGTCGACGCCAGCGCGCGGGTGAAATGGCGCGGATCGAGCTCGATGGCGTGCTCTCGCACGTCCGCGAGATCGAACGTGCCGCCGAGCGCATCGGCGATGCGGGCGAGCCAATCGGTCCCGAGGACCGACGGGGTGCCGCCGCCCCAATGGATGTGAACGACCTTGCGTCGACCGGCGTGGCGGCCGAGCAAGGCGACCTCCTCGATCAGCCGGCGCGCATAGGCATCGATGGGGTCGCGTCGCAGCGTCGCCTTGGTATGGCAGCCGCAGTAGAGGCACAGCTGCACGCAATAGGGCACATGCAGATAGAGCGAGAGCGTCGCATCATCCGGCAGCGCCGCAAGCCAGGACCGATAGGTCGCCGCGTCGATCGCCGAAGTGAAGTGCGGCGCAGTGGGATAGGACGTATATCGCGGCACCGCCCGTTCGAGCATGCTCTCCATGTCGGTCCCGCCGGTCGATCCCGCAGAGATAGGCGTCAAAGAAGACTTCATGGTATCGACAGCATTGGCTTGCGGCGCACACTTCTGTATTTCGGCATTGCGACCGAATACCTCATTACCTCAGCTCACATGAACCACTGCGCCGGCTTGGCCCGCCTGCTTGCCCTCCCCTCGTCGCGCGCGATCTGCGCCGCCATTACGATGCACCGCTTGTCCGGCGGCGAGCCGCATCGCTGCCAGCGCTCGCACTCCCCGCAGACGAAACCCACGGCCTGCCGCGGCCGCGCGATCACGGCCATGAGGCTGCGAATGGCCTCCTGAACAGCATCGAGTGCGTGCATGGAACCCTCCCTTGAAATCGGGACCGGCGGAATCGTAGCAACCGGGATGCCCGGCCGCTTCACACTTTACCGATGCGAGACCGACGCAGCCCCGGCATTGACTTTGGTCAATTTCGACAGGCGCCCTTATCGCTATATTTCTTATGCAAAGGAGAACTTGATGACACCACCGAAGATGATCGCCGCGATGATCGCTGCGGCATGCGTTCGGGCCTCGGCGTAGCGGTTGCACCTACGAACGAGACTCCGGGAGCGGGCGGCAGGGGTGATCAGGCTGCACCCCCGCTGAGCCGCTCCCGGTGTTCTTCCCTTCGGACATTGCAGACACGCGTGTGCCGGGGAGCTTCCAGGAGGCCGGACATGTGGACCGCGCTCTTCGCCATCGTCATCGCGACTTCAGCCGGATGCGCGCTGGCGGCGGTCTGGCTGACGCCGCGTTGCGGGAATGTGCGCCATCGAAAAGACCCTACCCGCTTGCCCGACGTGGCGACGCGCCGCCTCCGCGGCCCCGCCTTGCTCTCCCGCCGCATGCAATTTCTTCACATCGACCGCGAGCGGCTCGCGCGCAGCGAGCCGCTGCTGTTCCGCCGGCTCGCGATGCGCTGCGGCGAATGTGAGCTCGCCGAACGATGCGCGCACGACCTAGACCGGGTGTCGGCCGGTTCGATCGACCAGGATTGGAAGGACTACTGCCTGAATGCCTCGCTGCTCGGCATGCTGAGCGCGATCGAGGGCATCGGAAATACCTTTGCGGCGCAGGACACCGGCCCGATTTCATTGCTCGGCGAGGGTGGCACCCGCGGTCAATAGAGCTGGTTGGGCGCTGCTCACGCGGGGTCTCCCTTCGCTGCGGGCTGATCCGGCTTCAACTGGTCCAGCACGCAGTGGAGGCCGTTCGTCAGGGTGGGTATCCAGAACGCGCCGGCTCGCGTGGTGAGGAAGCGGTCGCCGTCGACGTTGCCGAGCCCGGCCGTCGACCAGTCCTTGATGAGCGGCATGGCCATGCGCACGAAGCCGGGGACTTCGGCCTCAACGGCGGCGAGATCGAGCACACCGTCCTCCAGCCCGGCGGCAATCGCTGTGCGGGCGCGCCGATCATGCGGCATGCGCGCGAGCCCCTCGATCGGCATTCGGCCCTCGGCGATAAGGGCACGGCGGCGTGCGATGTCGACGACATTGCGCCAGCGATGACCGTGTGCCTGTCCGCCGGCGCCGGGTCCGAACGCGAGGCAGGCGGCGCCTGCCTTGATCAGACGGTTGTAGCGGTTGCGCTCGCGCATGGAGCCGACGAAGTGGGACTGCGAGATCTGCCGCCAACCGCGCGCCGTCAGCAGATCGCAGGCCGCACTGTAGGCCTCGGCCTGGAACGGCAAAGAGCCGGCCGCAGCGAGCTTGCCGGCGCCGATCGCCTTGGACAGCGGGCCGCCGGGCCAGACGTTGAGCGCATAGATCGTCAGCCCGTCCAGGCCGAGGTTGATCGCCGTCTCGACATCTTTGCGCCAGACCGCGTGGTCCTGGCCCGGCAGGCCGTAGATCAGGTCGCAGCCGATCGACCCGCGGTCGAGCGCCACGAGCTCGGAAAGGAACGTTTGCGCCTCCGCGCCGCTTGCTTTGCGTCCAAGTCGCCGACGCACGTCCGTGTCGAAGCTCTGGATTCCAAGAGATATCCTGTTGGCGCCGGCATCGAGCGCGGCGATCGCTTTCGCGACGCCGAAATCATGGATGCGGCCTTCGACCGTGATTTCGCAGTCGGCAGCGAGCGGAAGCCAGCGGCGAAACCCGGCAACGAAACGGGCGAGGTCGTCGGACGCGAGCGCGGAAGGCGTTCCGCCGCCGATATAGACCGCATCGATCGACGACGAAGCGACCAGCGGCGTATCCGCCAGGCGCGCCATCTCTGCGAGGACGTCGTCGACGAAGACGGCTGAGACCTCGGCACGCCAGATATTCTGGAAGAAGCCGCAGAACAGGCAGTGGTTCTGACAATACGGCACGTGGAAATAGGCGACTGCCGATTCCGATCGCGGCGCATGAAAAATCCGATCGAGCGTCGTCGCGACCTCGGCCTCTGCAACGGGCTCGCATGCCTGCCACGGCGCGACGAATTGTCGGCGCGCGAACGCTGCCGTCAACGGATCGGCACCGTGCTGCGCTGCATAGTCCGTGAGCATGCTCGCCTGCCCTCAACTTCGGTCGCGGGCGACGCCCGCGCACGATTCAAGCGGCGTCACGTTAGTCGGAACGAGCGGCACGATTCTTGACGACAGGCAGGTGACGTGCGCCCGGCGTCGAGTATCATTGTCGATGCAACCGATCTGGAATTATTCGAATTAAAGGGTCATATCGACTACAGCGATCGGAACCCGCGGCGCCGGCCGTTCCTCTGCGCTGCCGGGCGCCAATGACACGACCATTGTCGCCGTGAGACCGAGTATCCAGCTCGGCCGATAAGGACCTGTTGCCATCTCTCGCCTCGCCATCTCGAGCTGCCGCCCGACCGTACGCCGGCGATTGAACTATGGACCAAATTCCGAACATTCGGCGCTCTTGGGGGCACTCCTTGGGGACGCGCGTGAATTCGACAGCTTCAGACCGGCGCCAGTCGGCTGTACTCCTGGCCCGTAAAGAGGCGTGAGCGCGTGAGGAATCGGACGTCGCGCCCGTTCTCGAGCGAGAACATGCCTCCGCGGCCCGGCACGACGTCGATCACGAGTTGGGTGTGCTGCCAGTACTCGAATTGCGGCCGGCTGATGTAGAACGGCGCGCCGCCGATCTCCCCGAGCTTCACGTCGGAATCGCCGACGACAAGCTCCCTCTGCGGATAGCACATCGGCGATGAGCCGTCGCAGCAACCGCCCGACTGGTGGAACAGGACGTCGCCGTGCTCGCGTTGCAGGGAGGCGAGGAGCGCGAGCGCCGCCTCGGTGGCCGTCACGCGCGGGACGATCGTGCTCGACATCTTGTCGGTTCCAGTGACAACGCCCGCCGCCGCGCTTACGGCGGCGGGCGTGGAGCGCAATGCTCAGAAGAAGCCGAGCGCCTTGGCGCTGTAGCTCACCAGCAGGTTTTTGGTCTGCTGGTAATGATCGAGCATCATCTTGTGCGTCTCGCGCCCGATGCCCGATCCCTTGTAGCCGCCGAATGCCGCGTGGGCCGGATAGGCGTGGTAGCAGTTGGTCCACACCCGACCCGCCTGGATGCCGCGTCCGAAGCGGTAGCAGCGGTTGGCGTCGCGGCTCCACACCCCGGCACCGAGTCCGTAGAGGGTATCGTTGGCGATCGCCAGCGCCTCATCCTCGGTCTTGAATGTCGTCACGGCCACGACAGGACCGAAGATCTCCTCCTGGAAGATGCGCATGCGGTTGTGGCCCTTGAACACCGTCGGTTTCACGTAGTAGCCGCCGGCGAGCTCGCCGCCGAGCACATTGCGCTCGCCGCCGGTGAGCACCTTGGCGCCCTCCTGCTTGCCGATGTCGATGTAGCTCAGGATCTTCTCGAGCTGCTCGCTCGAGGCCTGTGCGCCGATCATCGTGGCGGGACTGAGGGGGCTGCCCTGCACGATCGCGCCCACACGCGCAAGCGCCCGCTCCATGAAGCGATCGTAGATCGACTCCTGGATCAGCGCACGGCTCGGGCAGGTGCAGACCTCGCCCTGGTTGAGCGCAAACATGACGAAGCCCTCGATCGCCTTGTCGAGATAGTCGTCGTCCTGGGCCATCACGTCGGCGAAGAAGATATTCGGCGACTTGCCGCCGAGCTCGAGGGTCACCGGGATGAGGTTCTGGCTGGCGTACTGCATGATCAGGCGGCCGGTCGTGGTCTCGCCGGTGAAGGCGATCTTGGCGATGCGCGGGCTCGACGCCAGCGGCTTGCCGGCCTCGATGCCGAAGCCGTTGACGATGTTGAGCACGCCGGGCGGCAGCAGATCGCCGACCAGCTCGGCCCATACCAGGATGCTTGCCGGCGTCTGCTCAGCCGGCTTGATCACGACGCAATTGCCGGCGGCAAGCGCGGGCGCGAGCTTCCAGGTCGCCATTAGCAGCGGGAAGTTCCACGGGATGATCTGGCCAACGACGCCGAGCGGCTCGTGGAAGTGATAGCCGACGGTATCGTGGTCGATCTGCGAGATCGATCCCTCCTGGGCCCGGATGCAGCCGGCAAAATAGCGGAAGTGATCGATGGCGAGCGGCAGGTCGGCGGCCTTGGTCTCGCGGATCGGCTTGCCGTTATCCCACGTCTCGACGAGCGCCAGCTCGTCGAGATGGTCCTCCATGCGCTGCGCGATCGCGCTGAGGATGTTGGCTCGCTCTGCGGCGCTGGTGCGGCCCCACGCCTCCTTCGCGGCATGCGCCGCGTCGAGCGCGCGCTCGACATCCTCCTTGTCGGAGCGCGGGACCTCGCAGATCTTCTGGCCGTGGATCGGAGAGATGTTGTCGAAGTAGCGGCGGTTCACCGGCTCGACCCACTGTCCGTTGATGAAGTTGCCGTAGCGGGACTTGAACGGTGCGCGCAGTTGGGACTGCAGGAACTCTGGCTTGTTCATGATGCTTCCTCCATGTTGAATGCAGCCAGCTTTGCAGCCTCCGTGCCAAGAGCGGCCAAGAGCGCCAAGTGAGCGCGAACCGCGAGATCGCAGCGGAATCGAGCCGCGCCATCGCGCTGCAGGCTCGAGGTCGAGATGAAGTGCGGGATAGAGCCACAACAATCTGCGACACGTGTCGCAGATTGCATCAGCGCTATTCGCCCTGCACGGTGCGCAGGAAGGCGAGGACGCGCTCGAGTTGCTCGGCGGTGAGAACCTCGCTCCAGCTCGGCATGCCCTTGTCCGGGCGACCCCGCGTCACGACGCGCAAGAAGACGTCATCCATCTCGTCGCCATGGCGGTGGCGCAGGAGACGCAGGTTGATGCGGCGTTCGGCCTGCACGGCGTTCGGGCCGTGACAATGGGCGCAAGTGCTGTTGAAGATGTCCTTGCCTTCCGCGACTGCGGACCCGTTCGCAACGCCGCCTGCATTAGGCTTCGCGGTCGACGCCGTGACCGCGCCTTGCGAGGGACGAAGGCCCGGCGTCTCGACCGACGCCTCGGCCTCGTACCCGGTCGTCAAGCCGTATTTGAGCGCGAGCGCGGCGACCTCCGCGCGGCTCGCGTCGATGGCGCGGTCTACATCGTCACGCAAGGCGACGTCGTTGCGCGTAAAGCCGACCGCCGCCGGCCACTGCAGCCCCGGTCCCGGCACCGGCGTCACGGTAAAGCGCTCGTGCAACACCGTCTTGTTCATGTAGCCGGCGACCGGCCCCCACACGAACGCGGCATCGACCTCGCCGTCGGCGAGCGCCTGCACCGCCTTCTCCGGCTCGAGGAACGTGACGGTTGCCACGTCGTCGCGTCCGGCGAGCAGGCCCTGCGGCGTGGAGCGGAACTGCACCGCGACACGATGGTTCCTGAGACCGTCGAGGCTCGTGACCGTCGATGATCGCGGTGTCACCAATGCGTAGCCGACTTGCAGCAGGGGCTTCGAATAGATGATGCGCGGCCCCATGAAATCCTGGTCGACCGGCACGCCGACGAAGGCGTCGCACCGGCCCGCCAGCAGGGTCGTGCGCAAGGCACGCTTGCCGAAATAGGTGAGCGTCCACACCGGCGTCACCGGCCGCCCCAAGGCACGGCCGATCACGTTGCCGATCTCCAGATAAAGACCGGGCGTTTCCGGCCGATTGCTGCTGAATGGCAGATTGTCGGGATCGACACAGAGCCGCAGCGGCGCGGCATCCTGCGCCGCCGCGGTTGAGATACCGGCAGACGCGATCAACAGCGCGCCGAAGAGACTGATGATGCATCGTTCGGCGCCACCGATTCGATGCCTACCGCCGGACCGCCGTAGATGGTGCGCCGACCATGCCATCGTGCTCGTCATCGTGCTCCTCCCGCACAGTCGTTGCCGGGTTGCTCACTCCGAGAAGACGAAGAGGGTGCCGCCCTCGGGTGTGGCGGCGACCATCTTCTTGCCCACCTCGCCGAGGAACGCCGGGATCGAGGCTGTGCGCCCGACCACGACGGCGACATATTGCTTGCCGCCGACCGCATAGGTCATGGGACCTGCGCCGATGCCGGAGCCGAGACTCTTGCTCCACAATTCCTTGCCGGTCTTGGCATCCAGGGCACGGAACAGGCCGTGCAGGTTGCCGTAGAACACGAGGCCGCCGGCCGTGGTCAGCGTACCGCCATTGAACGGCAAGTCCTCCTTGAGGCCCCAGACCTTCTTCTGGCCGATCGGGTCCCAGGCGATGAGCTCGCCCATGTAGCCGCCCGGTCCGGGATGGGTCGGGAACTCGGCGCCGAGGTAGAACACACCGCGGCGATAGTTCACCTCGCTCACCGACCAGTCCATGCAGATGTTGTTGGACGGGATGTAAACGAGGCCGGTGCTGGGATTGAACGACATCGGCTGCCAGTTCTTGCCGCCGATCAGGTTTGGGCAGATGTTCTTCGCGGGGCGGCCCATCCCCGGCCGCTTCTCCAGCACCTCGATCGGCTGGGTGGTGGCGAGATCGATCTTCTCGGCCCAATTGGTGGGCACGTATTTCTCAGCCGAGATCAGCTTTCCGCTCTCGCGGTTGGCAACATAGAAGAAGCCGTTCCGATCTGCCTTGAGCATCACCGGGGTGTCCTGACCGGCAATCTTCAGATCGGCGAGCACGAGCTCGTTGACGCCGTCATAGTCCCAGGCGTCGGCCGGGGTCGATTGCAGGTGCCATTTGATCTTGCCTGTATCGGCATCGAGCGCGAGCGTGCTCGACGTGTAGAGGTTGCGCAGCTTGCCGTAGTTGCCGTCGCCGGTGCTGCGCACGGCCGCGTTCCAGGGACCCGGGTTGCTGGTGCCGTAGAGCACCGTATTGGTCTTGGGATCGTAGGAGCCCACGAGCCAGGCGACGCCGCCGCCGTGCTGCCAGCTGTCGCCCTTCCAGCTGTCGTTGCCGGGCTCGCCCGGACCGGGCACGGTCCAGGTCTTCCACACTTCCTTGCCGGTCTTGATGTCGTAGGCGTGCAGGCTGCCGCGGGCGCCGTATTCGCCGCCGCCGAAGCCGGTGATGACCTTGTCCTTCACCACCAGCGGCGGCGAGGTGATGACCGAGCCCTGTTTGTAATCGACGACCTTGGCGACCCACAGCTCCTTGCCGGTCTTGGCATCGAGCGCGGCGAGCTTGCCGTCGAGGCGGCCGACGAAGATCTTGCCGTCCGCATAGGAGACGCCGCGGCTGTTCACGTCGCAGCAGGCGTATTGCAGCACGTCGTCGGGAATCTCCGGCTCGTAGGTCCACTTGCGCGCGCCGCTCTGCGCGTCGAGCGCGTGGACGTATTTCGGACCCCATGAGGTCGAGACGTAGAGGGTATCGCCGATGACGATCGGCGTCGACTCGTTGGAGCGCAGCGAGCCGAGCTGGAACGCGAAGGCGAGCTTGAGCGAGCCGACGTTTCCGGTGCTGATGCGGTCGAGCGGGCTGTAGCGGGTATTGTCGTAGCCTCGCCCGTACATGGCCCAGTTGTCAGGCTTGGCGGCAGCCTGCGTGAGCTCGTCGGCCATCACGGCGCCCAGCGGGGCGCCCGCGAATCCCAGACAGACGGCGATGGAAGCTCCGATCCTGCAATAGTACGACGCCACGGCATGTCCCTCCCTTGGATGGCGGCCTCGAGCCGCTTGCCTTGCGTGCTCTCACACGCATGCCCGCCAGTGCAGCACCCGTGCCAACTGCTCTGCGGGGGGCCCAAATCCAACTGTCGCGACCTCCGGGAACATCCTTAGTGGACGCGCGGCACTCGCTTATGAGAGTGTGTCGAAAACAACGACAATGACGCGCATCAAGGGTGTTGCAAATTGCAACACTCGCCCGCCAAGGGGGAGACGCTCATGCCCGCACCAGCGACGCCGCAGGCCGTGCTAGCTGCACGGCGGCAGTTTTCCGAGGCTCGGACCGTCTCCGACGATCTCTTCCCCCGGCCGATCCTGCGCTCATGGGAGCGCTGTGCGGGGCTTGGCTTCGACATGGAGGCGCGGCCGCGCGTCGAGCCGATGACCGAGCAGGAATTGCGCGAGTTGCGCGAGCGCCATGCGCTGCTGCGGCGCATGTGCCGACCGGAGCTCGAAGCCCTGCGCGCGGAGGCGGAGACGACCGATAGCATCATCATCCTGACCGATGCGTCCGGCGTGCTCCTGGAAAGGCTCGGCAGCGCCGACTTTGCCGAGCGGGCGACCCGCGTGGCACTCAGCCCGGGCGCGGCGTGGGGCGAGCAGGTCACAGGAACCAACGCCATCGGCACGGCGCTCGTCGAGCGCCGGCCGATCGAGGTGCGTGGCCCGGAGCACTATTTCGCCCCGCATCGGTTCCTCAGCTGCTCGGCCTCCCCGATCTTCGATCCCCGCGGAGAGCTCGTCGCGATCCTCGACCTGTCAGGTCCCGCCGCGGTGCATCACGTGCATGCGCTCGGGTTGGTACGCCTCGCTGCGGACCAGATCGAGCACCGGCTGTTCCAGCACGGATTCAAGCATTGCGATCTCCTGCGCTTCCATGCCGATCCGGCGTTGATCGGCACGCCGCGCGAAGGCATCCTCGTGTTCCAGGACCACCGATTGGTGGCTGCCAATCGCCACGGCCTTGCCTTGCTCGACCTCACGCCGGAGGCAATCGACGCGCGCCGTTTTGGCGACCTGTTCGCGAATGGCCTGAGCAAGCTCGACGAACGCTGCCGGCTGCGGAGCCACCACGGCGTCGAATTCCACGCGCGCTTGCGGCGGCCGGTGCCCTGCGCCCCGAAAGCGCAGACACGCACCGTGGCGACACGGACGCGGGCAGAGCCCTGGCTCGACGACACGCTCCGCGCCGCACGCGACCGTGCGGTGCGCCTCATCGACGGCGACGTCCCGGTGCTGCTCCAGGGAGAGACGGGAGTCGGCAAGGAGGTGCTCGCCCGGCAAGTGCACGCGCACAGCGCCCGCGGCACCGGAGCGTTCGTCGCAGTCAATTGCGCGGCTCTCCCCGAGACGCTGATCGAATCCGAGTTGTTCGGCTATGTCGACGGCGCTTTCACCGGCGCTCGCCGACAGGGCGCAACCGGCCTCCTGCGGGAAGCGCATGGCGGTGTCTTGTTCCTCGACGAGATCGGCGACATGCCGCTGGGACTGCAGTCGCGGCTGCTGCGCGTGCTCCAGGAGCGCGAGGTGACGCCGCTCGGCGGCACGCGCGCCACGCCGGTGGATTTCGCGGTGATTTGCGCAACGCATCGGAATCTCCAGGACATGGTTGCGCAGGGCGCCTTCCGATCGGACCTCTACTTCCGGATCGCGCAATACACCATTGCTCTGCCGCCGGTGCGGGCTCTCCGCAATCTCGCCGAGGTGATCACCACGCTATGGACTGACATCGCCGGCCCGGCAGGTATCCGTCTTGCTCCGGAGAGCCTGGACCTGCTTGCCGCCTACGACTGGCCGGGCAATTTCCGCCAGCTTGTCGCCACGTTGCGAGCGCTGCATGTCTTGTCACAGCCCGACCGGCCGCTGACGCCGGACCTGATTCCGGCCGAGATCCGAGATCACGTCCTGCGCGCCGGCCGCACCTGCGAGCTCGCCACCGGCCAAGTTGGCGGCCAGGACGCCGGCCGCCTTGCGGAGGTGACGCGCGAAGCAATGCGGCAAGCGCTCGTCCGTGCCGGCGGCAACGTCTCCCGTGCCGCCCAGCAACTCGGGGTCAATCGCAGCACGATATATCGACAGCTCTCGAACGAGCTTGCCAGGAGGCACGCGAGCGGCGCGTGACGCGAGAGCTGCATCCAGCACATGATGCAGGTCTCGTTCGCGCAGGGGCTGATCGAACAGATCCGCAAGCGCCGCGTTCCGCTGATCGGCAGCGGCGAGGCACGTACCAGCATTGTGTTCCGGGCATGGATCGACCGCTCGCCGGAGAAATGATCTTGACTGGGGTCAAGGCCGGCGCCGGGAGCGCCGGATAGTTTGCGCTGTCATGGAGTCCGGTTTTCAACGTGATTTGCCCCCGTTCGGATGTCTGGGCGATTTTCTCGATCATCTGCGTGATCGGGATGAAGTCATCGCGATCGACGAGCCGGTCTCTACCGTCCTCGATGCGACCGAGATCCATCGCCGCGTCATCGCCGCAAATGGTCCGGCCGTGCGGTTCAATCAGCCGGTCACCGCCAGCGGCGGCGTGAGCGAAATTCCGCTCGTGGTCAACATTTTCGGTACCAAGGAGCGCGTGGCAGCGGGGTTGGGAACGCGACCAAGTCGACTTGTCGCGCTCGGGGAATTTCTCACGGGCCTGCGGCAGCCGGCTCCGCCTCGCGGCCTGCGCGATGCGTTGGACCGATGGCCGCTGTTGCGCGCGGCGCTGCGCGCGCGTCCCGACGTCGTTCGGCACGCGGCCTCGCAAGCGCAAGTCCGGATTGGCGTCGATGTCGATCTCGGACACCTGCCCGTGCAAACCTGCTGGCCGGACGAGCCCGCGCCGCTGATCACCTGGCCGATCGTCATCACGCGTCCGCCCGACGGCCCGGAGCCGCACGCCTACAATCTCGGCATCTATCGCATGCAGGTGCTCGGGCGGGATCGGGCAATCGTTCGATGGTTGCCGCGTCGCGGCGGCGCCGAGCATCATCGGCAGTGGCTGGCGCGCGGCGATCGCATGCCGGTCGCAGTCGCGATCGGCGTGGATCCGGCAATGCTGCTCGCCGCGGTCATCCCGGTCACCGAGGACGTCTCGGAATATCTCCTGGCCGGCGTCCTGCGCGGCGCGCGCACCAGACTGGTGGCTGCGCGGACGGTTCCCCTGCTCGTGCCGGCGGAGGCCGAGATCGTGCTGGAGGGTTGGATCGAGCCCGGCGAGCTCGCACCGGAGGGACCTTACGGCGACCACACCGGCTACTACAACGCGATCGGGCAATTTCCCGTCCTGCGGATCACGGCCATCACCCATCGGGAAAACCCGGTCTATGTCTCGACCTTCACCGGGCGCGCGCCGGACGAGCCGTCCGTGCTCGCCGGCGCACTGATCGATGTGTTTCTGCCGTTCGTGCGCCGCGCCTTCCCCGAGGTGGTGGATTGCTGGCTCATACCGGAGGCGTGCTCGTACCGCGTCGCGGTGATCTCGATCCGGAAAACCTATCCGGGACAGGCACGCCGGATCATGATGGGTCTGTGGTCGCTGTTGCCGCAGTTCGCCATGACCAAGATGGTGATCATCGTCGACGACGACGTCGATGCACGCTGCTGGTCGGATGTGATCTGGGCGCTCTCGACGCGAATGGACCCCGGGCGCGATCTCATGGTGGTCGCAGACACCCCCATGGACCCGCTCGATTTCGCCTCGCCCGAGGCAGGCCTCGCCGGCAAGCTCGGTATCGACGCCACCGTGAAGATCGGCCCGGAGACGACGCGCGAATGGGGCCGTCCGCTTGCGATGCCACAGGACGTTGTCGATCGAATCGGGCAGCGTTTCCCCCACGTGTTTGCCGCTCGGGCCGGGATGAGAGCCGCGGCGGAATGGGCCGTGCGATGACGGCCCGCTTCAGTCCGGAGCCTTGACTAAGATCAATCGTTCCGGCCGGCGCCGGGGCTAGCTTGCCGCCCGCGAGGCTTGGTCCTGCCCGGCCTCGAAGGACCGTCAGCACGATTGCCGGCGAGTCCTCACTCGTGCGGCCAGCGTTGCCGGAGCCCGGGGCCGAAGACGGGTGCTCGGCGCGCTGGCCACGCACCTTTGCCGAGGCGTAGCGGATGCGTGGACGGGTCCCGCCCATTCTCTTCCAGGTGGCGCGCGCATTGCCGCTCATGCCCCTCGAGCTGATGGCGCATCACCTGATTGCGACCGCGATCACCGGCCGGCCATCCATCGCAACCCGGCTCGCCGATTATGCGGGAACGACATTCGCCATCGATCCGATCGACTGCCCATTCGCGTTCCTGATCACGCTCGACCTCGGCCGCCCGCGCGTGCGGCTCGTACGCGATCTAGCGGGCGTCGCTTATGAAACACGCATCGCGGCGCCTTTGCTGGTGCTGCTCGGCCTGCTCGACGGCTCCTATGACGGCGACGCGTTGTTCTTCTCGCGCGATCTGGTGATCGAGGGCGACACCGAAGCGGCGCTGGCACTGCGCAATGCCATCGAAAA
>JBIOVC010000130.1:0-4300 GCA_044867545.1 Hyphomicrobiaceae bacterium
TCCTACGCATCACGTCCCTTCTAGCGGCTCTGATCTTTGCCTTCACCGCGGCGCCGGCGGTTCAGGCCGCGCCGAAGAAGGACTTCAACATCGCCTGGTCGATCTATGTGGGCTGGATGCCCTGGCCCTATGCCGCCGAGTCCGGCATCGTCAAGAAGTGGGCCGACAAGTACGGCATCACCCTGACGATCACGCAGATCAACGACTACGTCGAATCGATCAACCAGTACACCGCCGGCAAGTTCGACGGCGTCACCGTCACCAATATGGATGCCCTCACCATTCCGGCAGCCGGCGGCGTCGACACCACCATGCTGCTGGTCGGCGACTTCTCCAATGGCAACGACGGCATCGTGCTCAAAAAGGGCAAGACCATCGCCGACATCAAGGGCCAGAAAGTCAACCTGGTCGAGCTGTCCGTCTCCCACTATCTGCTCGCTCGCGCGCTTTCCACGAGCAAGTTGAAGGAGAAAGATATCAAGGTGGTCAACACGTCGGATGCGGACATCGTCGGAGCCTTCAAGTCGAAGGACTCGACCGCGGTCGTGACCTGGAACCCGCAGCTCGCCGAGGTGCAGAAGGAGCCGGGCGCCACGCTCGTCTACGACTCGAGCAAGATCCCGGGCGAGATCATCGACGCGATGGCCGTCAACACCGCCACCCTCAAGGACAACCCGAGCCTCGGCAAAGCGCTTGCAGGCATCTGGTTCGAGACCATCGCGCTGATGGCCGACACCGGCGAGAAGGGCAAGGCGGCGCGCGAGGCGATGGCCAAGCTGTCGGGCACCGACCTTGCCGGGTTCGAGGCGCAGCTCAAGACCACCCGCATGTTCTACACGCCGAAGGAGGCAGTCTCCTTCGTGACAAGCGGCGATCTGGTCAAGACCATGGAGCTGGTGCGCACGTTCTCTTTCGAGCACGCCTTGCTCGGCGAAGGCGTCAAGAGCAAGGACGCCATCGGCATCGCCTTCCCGGGCGGCAAGTCGCTCGGCGCGAAGGGCAATATCAAGCTGCGCTTCGATGCCACATACATGCAGATGGCGGCCGAGGGCAAACTCTGACGACCTCCATCAGAACGGGAGCGCGCTCCCATCCGCCGCTTGATGAACATCGCGCCCGGCGGCGCGGCTCGGGTGATGCTGGCGATCGTGCCGTTCATGCTGATCGCGCTCGTCTACGTGATCGGCTCGGCGGAGCGCCGTGCGGTGAACCCCGATGACAAGCTGCTGCCGCCGGTCAGCGAGATGGGCGAAGCGCTCCGGCGCGTCGCGCTGGAGCCCGATCGCCGGTCGGGCGAGCTCGTGCTGTGGACGGATACGGCGGCGAGCCTCGGGCGGCTGGGCATGGGGCTCGGCATAGCCACCCTGATCGGCTTGGTGCTCGGACTTGCCATCGGCGTGCTGCCGCTCATCTCGGCGGCGCTGGCTCCCGTCGTCGCCGTCATCTGCATGGTGCCGCCGATGGCGATCCTGCCTGTTCTGTTCATCGTGTTCGGGCTGGGCGAGTTGTCGAAGGTGGTGCTGATCGTGATCGGCGTAGCCCCATTCCTGGTGCGCGACCTGGCGTTCGCGGCCGCCAAGCTGCCCGTCGAGCAGCTCGTCAAGGCGCAGACGCTCGGCGCCTCCACCTGGCAGGTTGCCATCCGCGTGGTGCTCCCGCAGGTGATGCCGCGGCTGATCGAGGCGGTGCGCCTGTCGCTCGGCCCCGCGTTCCTGTTCCTGATTTCGGCGGAAGCGATCGCCGCCGAGAGTGGGCTCGGCTACCGGATCTTTCTGCTCCGGCGCTATCTCGCCATGGACGTGATCCTGCCGTATGTGGCCTGGATCACGCTCCTCGCCTACCTGATGGATACGGCCCTTGCCCACGTATCGCGTGCGGCATTCCCATGGGCGCAAGCCGAGGAGCGCCGGTGATGAGCGCGATCTCCATCCGCAACGTCTGGGTCGAGTACGGCGACTACATCGTGCTCGAACGCATCGACCTCGACATCGCCTCCGGCGCCTTCGTCTCGGTCGTCGGCCCTTCCGGCTGCGGCAAGAGCACGTTCTTGCGGCTGATCCTTGGCCAGGAGCGCCCGACCCGGGGCACGCTGCTGCTAGATGGGGTTCCGATGCCGAGCGAGCCGGGTCCCGACCGCGGCATCGTCTTTCAGCGCTACTCCGTGTTTCCGCACCTGACCGTGCTCGCCAACGTGCTGCTCGCCTTCGAGCTGGCCGCCAGCCCGTTCCTCGGACGCATGCGCGGGAAAGCCCGTCGCAAGGCAATCGAGGAGAGCGAGGAGCTGCTTGCCGCCGTCGGCCTGCACGCCCACCGCGACAAGTATCCGAGCGCCCTTTCCGGCGGCATGCAACAGCGCCTGGCCATCGCCCAGGCGCTGGCCCGTCGGCCGAAGGTGCTGCTGCTCGACGAGCCCTTCGGCGCGCTCGATCCGGGCACCCGCGCCCAGATGCACGACCTGATCCGCCCGCTATGGAAGAAGCATGGCATGACCGTGCTGATGGTCACCCACGACCTGAAGGAAGGCTTCGCGCTCGGCACCCGGCTTATCGCCTTCGACCGCTGGCGCATCGACCCGCATGCGCCGGGCCGATACGGCGCCGCGATCACCTACGACCTCGACCTGACGCGCGATGGGCCGGTGCCCGTGCTCGGGTTCACCAAGCCGGTCGAGGGAGCGCCCGGCAGGCGGCCGATCGAAGGAGCAGCGGCATGATGCTCGGACAACCGATGTGGAGGTCACGCCGGGCGGGCCTTTGGCCGGCATCGGACCGCGAGCACCGCCACCACCCGGACTTCGACCGCAAGGCGACCCAGGGCTGGAAGGCGCTGGAGGCCGAAGGCCAGCTCTCGGAGCAGGGCTGGCGCAAGGAGCAGAAATGGGCGCTCGATATGGGGCTCCCAGGCGCCGAGAGCCTCACCGACAAGACTATCCCGACCTTCGCGCGGGGTGAGCTGCCGCACTTCGCCGGCATCAACACCTTCCTCAAGGCGCCCTACGTCGAGAACGTGCGCGATGTCGGCAAGTACGACGCGGCCGTCATCGGCATCCCGTTCGACTCTGGCACGACCTACCGCCCCGGCACCCGCTTCGGGCCGCAGGGGATCAGGCGAATCTCGGCGCTCTATACCCCCTACAACTACGAGCTTGGCGTCGACTTGAGAGAGCAGATGACGCTGTGCGATGCCGGCGACGTGTTCACCATCCCAGCGAACCTCGAGAAGAGCTTCGACCAGATCACTCGTGGCGTCGCCCACGTGTTCTCCTCGGGTGCGCTGCCCTTGATGCTGGGCGGCGACCACTCGATCGGCTTTCCCTGCGTGCGCGGCATCGCCCAGTCCACGTCGAAGCGCATCGGCATCATCCATTTCGACCGTCACATCGACATCCAGGAGAAGGACCTGGATGAGCGCATGCACACCACGCCCTGGTACTGGGCGACCAACCTGCCGAACGTGCCGGCGTCGAACCTCGTGCAGCTCGGCATCGGCGGCTGGCAGGTGCCGCGGTATGGCGTGGCCGAGGCGAGGAAGCGCGGCACCAACGTGCTGACCATCGACGACATCGAGAAGATGGGGCTCGAGAAGGCGGCCGAGATCGCTCTTGAGCTTGCCTGGAAGAACGCCGACGCGGTCTACATCTCCTTTGATGTGGATTCCATTGACTGCGGCTTCGTGCCCGGCACCGGCTGGCCCGAGCCCGGCGGCTTCCTGCCGCGCGAGGCGTTGAAGCTGCTGGGTCTCGTCGCCGCCGAGGGCGTATGCGGCCTCGAGGTCGTCGAGGTCTCGCCCCCCTATGACACCTCCGATATCACCGCGCTGTTGGGTGTGCGCGTGGTAGTGGAGGTGCTGGGCTCGCTCGTCGCACACGGCAAGCTCGGCAGCCAGAAGGCCATCATCGACAAGCCCGTCGCCTACTGAGTTGGGTCGCCCTCATGCAGCGCAAACGACAACCCCACGAGCATGTCCACGCCGTCGGCGAGATCGGCCACAACCACGCACGCGAGCCGCACCGCCCGCTGCAATGGCAGACCCCGCACCGCGAGCACGCGGAAGGCGATGACGGCCATGATCATCAGCACGCCGCGCCGGACCTCGACCTCGTCGAGGCCGCTTTCGTCGACGGCTTCCTCGCTGCCGGCGATGCGACGAGCTTCCTGCGTCTGGCGAAGATTCCGTTCGAGATCGAATTGCCGGACGGCATCAAGCTCATGCTGCTGCGGGTCGAGATCGATACCGCGGCCGACGTGGCGAGCGTGACGCCGCACCTGGGCGGCGCATCGTTCCGCTATGATCCGCTCCC
>JBIOVC010000131.1:0-2442 GCA_044867545.1 Hyphomicrobiaceae bacterium
TCGGGCAGCGTCATGCGGTGCTCGCACTCGTGCAGGACGAGATCGCGGAACTCGCTCAGATTCCAGAAGTTCCGGGAGCGCTTCAAGTCGCCGCCGGGGGCGTCGTCGGCGCGGCGTAGAAGCTCGGCACGATAGCCGCGGGCGCCGCTGTCGCTACAGCCGGAGCCCGGGTAGCCCGGCTCGTCGCGGAGGGCGGCGAGGCTCCGGCGGGCGGTGGCGCTGTAGAGGCCGACGTACATCAGGCCATGGGGTTTCAGGCGGCGGAGCAGCGCGTTCCAGCCGGACCAGGGATCGGCCATGTGGTGCAGGACACCGATACACTCGATGACGTCGAAGCTTCTCTCCACCGTGTCGAGGTCGAGGATGTCGGCGACCATGAGCTCGACATTGGCGACGCCCAGATCGCGGCGGCGGCGCTCGGCGTAGGCGAGGCTCGCGGCGGAGAGGTCGATCGCCAGCACGCGCGCGTTCTCGCCGTAGCCCGAGGCCGACTGCAGGGCATGCTGGCCGGTGCCTGCACCGGCGATCAGCACGTCGTAGGGCTGGTCCATGAAAGCGAGGCGCTCGGGCGCGACGTAGCGCCGGAGTGCGGTGCGGAGGCTGCCGGGCGCAGGGAGGTGCAGGCTCTGCCAGCGGGGATAGGGGCTTTTCTCGTACTGTCCGGCGACCCGCTGGGAGACGGCATCCTGCAGGGGCCGCAGGCGCGGTAACTCGGCAGCGATGTCGCGCTGCTCGGTCTCGGCGGCAAGCCGCGCCTCGATCAGCTCGCGGAGCGGGCGTGGACGGATGCCCTTGGCGAACGCCGGCGTGGCTTCCGTGCCGAGCAGCTCCGGGAGGGGGCGATAGAGCGCGAGCCGCATGAGGCTCTGTGCGGCGGTGAGATCGCCGGCAGCAAGTGCATCGCGGTCGAGCAAGATCTTGGCGAGCGCGGCCGTCTCCTCGGGGCTCTCGGCCCAGGCGTGGTCATTGTTCCGGCCTTGTGCGACGAGCGCGAGCACGAGCGTCGTCAGCCCACGGTCGGTGAAGCGGGCGGGGTCAAGGTCGAGCAGGATCAGTCGGCGGATCGCAGTGAGGAGCCGCTCCTGGCTTGCGTCCTTGACCGTGCCGGCACGGAGGGCGGCGATCAGCAGATCATCCCTGAGGCCGTCGTCCGTGCGTGCGAGGACGAGTTCGCGGGCCGCGTCACTTGTGCCGGACCGGATGACCGCATCGGCGAGCGAGCGTTGGGTGGCGAAGACATGGGCGAGGGAAGCCTCGGTGATGGCCTGGCGAGCGACGCCGTCGCAGTCGAGCGCGGCCTTGAGGCCGTAGGGGTCGAGGCGTTCCGGCTCGGTGATCGTGTAGAACGAGAGCAGCGAGCCGAGACGGCGGGCTGCGTCGTGCAGGCGTGGATTCAGTCGGAGCGCAACGGTCAGGTGCGCGGCCGCGGAGGCGATCTCGCCCAGCCGCTCCTCGGTCAGCGCGAGGTTCCAGCGGAGCGCGGCATTGCGCGGCTCGGCTTTCACCGCTTCCAGGAACGCGGCCTTGGCGGCAATGGCATCATCGCGCCGGGCAGCGTCGATGCCGAGTGCCGCCCAGTTGCGCTTCGCGCTCGTGCGCGGACGGTTGGCGCCGGTCGGGCTCATGGATGGTGACGGCTCAGGCGTTGCAGCGGCGCTTGATCTCGGACTGAAGCTCGCGCGAGACCTCGGACGCCAGTATCATGCTGCGCGAGACCTGGGCCGGCGACAAGCCCTTGGAGGCGTTGCCGCGCAAGGCAGCGGGGGCAGCGTCGGCCTCTTTCCGGCCAATGGCAAGCTCCTCGCAGGTCAACTCGCGCTTCCTGCCCTTGAAGGCGAACATGCGCACGCCCGAGGCATAAGTCTCGGGCTTGGCCGGCTCGCGCACCCAGTTCCGGCTCTTGTCGTTGAGCATGGTCTTGAGCAAGGCACCGCGCTCGGCGATGCAGGCCGAGCTGTCGTCGACGCAGGGCTGGCTCGTCCCGCCGCCGCCAAGCTGGGGCCAGCTCAAGCTCAGCCCCAAGCCCCCGGAGCCGGAGCAGCCGCCGAGGGCCAGCAGCAGGGCGAGCGCCAGAACGGCAGATGAGGGCTTCCCGGCCGGTGAATGATCGAAACGCAACATAAGCCTCTCTTGTGCAGCAATAAGGGAGCCCATAGAAGGCAGGAATGGCGCAGATAAGGCGCAAATGTGCGCCTGAGCGATGCAGCCCGGGAGGAGCAACATGGCCCACGCGATCCGTATCCATCAAAATGGCGGTCCCGAGGTGATGAAGTGGGAGCCGGTCGAGGTCGGCGCCCCGGGGGCCGGCCAGATCAAGCTCAGGCACCGTGCCGTGGGTCTCAACTACATCGATACCTACCACAGAAGCGGCTTGTACAAGATGGAGTTGCCGGCCGTGATCGGCAGCGAGGGGGCCGGCGAGGTGATCGCGCTCGGGCAGGG
>JBIOVC010000132.1:0-22062 GCA_044867545.1 Hyphomicrobiaceae bacterium
ATGATGTAAACGGCAAGCATCACCGTGGTCCAGAAGGCCATGGTGCCTGTCGGCCAGGTTCGCCCGAGCGCGCCCTCCGGGCCATGGTGGCGGTGCAGCGCGCGATCAAGCCTCGTCGCAGCGGACCGGATGAGGCCGGCAGACCACTGCCACGCGGTGTCGCTCCAACTCGCAAGCGTCAGCACTAGGTCCTTACCGAGCCTCCGATAGAACCAGTCGAAGTCGAGATTGGTCGATCGCAGCTCGGGCGGATAGATTCCAGTCCGCATCAGCAACGTGAATGCAAGGGCGGAGAGAAATAGGAGCTGCAGCTGGCCCACAACGTGCTCGGCGCTATAGGGGGCGAACTCCGTCTTGAACGGCAGCAGCTGATAGAACGTGCTGGGGAACGATCCGATGCCAACACAGAGCGCCGCGGTCACGGCCATGGCGACCAACATATTGAGTGGCGCCTCTTCGCAGCGTTTGCCTGAATCGTGGGCGAAGAAGGCGAAGTACGGAATCTTGATTCCGGCATGATGGAACACGCCGGCGCTGGCGAAGAGAAGCACGATCCATGTCCAGAAGTAGCCCTCTTCCATCGCCGCAGCGATCACCATCGACTTGGTGACGAAACCGCTGAACAACGGAAACGCGGAGATCGACGCGGCGCCGATGATGCAATACCCGGCCGTCCAGGGCATCGATTTATATAGACCGCCCAGTTCAGAGCCCTTGACGGTGCCGACGCGAAACAGCACCGCACCCATCGACATGAACAGCAACGCCTTGAAGAGGATGTCGGCGAACGCGTGAGCGACCGCGCCGTTGAGCGCGAGCTCCGTGCCGATCCCGACCCCTGCTACCATGAATCCGAGCTGGTTGTTGAGACTGTAGGCAAGCACCCGCCGAAGGTCGTTCTCGATCACAGCGTAGAAGATCGGGAAGGCGGTCATCAGGGCGCCGATCGGCACCAGGATCTCTGTGCCCGCATAGCCCCGTGCGAGCGTGTAGACCGCGACCTTGGTGGTGAACGCCGACAGCAAAACCGTCCCGGTCTCGGTCGACTCCGGATAAGCGTCCTGCAGCCAGTTGTGCAGCAACGGGAAGGCACATTTGATGCCGGCAGCAACAAGGATCAGGGTGGTGGCAAGCGATGTGAGACCAAGATGGCCAAAGGCGAGTGAGCCGGTCTCTGAATAGTGCAGCAGGATGCCGGCGAGCAGAAGCACGCCCGAGCCGATGTGAATGATGATGTAGCGCATACCGGCACGGTATGCGCGTTCTCTTCGGGCAGCCCAAATCAGGAATACCGACGCAATGGCGATCGTCTCCCAGTAGGCGAACAGCGTGACGAGGTCGCCCGCAAACACCGCACCGATCGCGCCGCCTGCGTAGATGAGGCCGGCGACGTGCTGCACGGTGTCGCGCACGTGCAGCGCATAGATGGCGCCGAGGAATGCCGCGATCAGAAAGACGTATCCGAACAGCAGGCTGAGTTTGTCCACGCGCAGCGTGATCAGGCTCAGCTCGAGAAACTTGACCTCGCCGAACTCGCCGTGGGGCAGACTCAGCAGATGCGCGAATGCGACGATGGGCAGCGCCAGCAAGTAGACGCTGCGGAGACGCCCGGAAAGTAGCGGCACCAGCAGCGCGCCGACGATGAGGATGAGCCCGGGCGAAAACTCACCGATCATAGTAGTCCTCCGGGCGCATCAAGACCCGTCGGAGCAGCTTGGCGACGAGAACCAGCGTGACGCAGGCCACAAATCCGAACCAGCCGTAGAACCCTAGAATATGCTCGATGCCGTAGGGGCCGTGCTTGGGCACGAATACGTCGATGGCGAGCAGGACGCCGCAGGCAACGTAGAACCAGCGCACCAGGCGATCGACGTTGCGGCGCTCGTCGAGCCAGTAGGTCTTCTCGTCCGGCCCCGGATTTGCCGACAAGGCTTACCCCTCCCGCTAGCGGACAAAGATGCTCTGCAGAAGCATCTCGATGGCGCTTGCCTGAAAGAACAGGACAAGACACAGCAGTGAAGTTGCGCAAAGCGCGATCAGGCAGGCGATCGGTGCTTCCTCGAGTCTTGTCGCGGCGCCCGTCGGCCCGCCACCGGCAGGCAGGAAAAAACCGCGGGCGACGATCGGCAACAGATAAGCGACGTTCAAGAGCGAGCTCAGCATCAGTACGCCGAGCACGAATGAATGCCCACCTTCGAGCGCGCCGAGACCGAGCATCCACTTGCTCCACATGCCGCCGAACGGCGGTAGGCCGATGATGCTGAGCGATCCGATCAGAAAGGCGGTCATGGTGACCGGCATCTTGCGGCCGATCCCGACCATGTCGCTGATCTCGGTCTTGTGGTGAGCGACATAAATGGCACCAGCGCAGAAGAACAGCGTGATCTTGCCGGCGGCATGCATGGCGATATGCAAACCGCTGCCGACAACGCTTGTGGTGCTGGCAAGCGACGCACCGACCACCACATAGGCCAGTTGGCTTATGGTCGAATAGGCTAGGCGCGCTTTCAGATTGTCGCGTGTCAGCGCGACCAAGGATGCCAGCAGCAAGCTGGCACATCCGACATAGACCAGCCATTCGTTGGCGCCGGTCTTGCCCAGCAAATCGATCCCGAACACGTAGACGATCACCTTCAGGATCGCGAACACGCCAGCCTTCACCACGGCGACGGCATGCAAGAGCGCGCTGACCGGGGTCGGCGCCACCATCGCTGCCGGCAGCCAGGCGTGCAGCGGCATCAGCGCCGCCTTGCCGATGCCGAACGCGTAGAGCCCGAGCAGCAGCGCAATCACGGTGCCGCTCGCCTTGTCTGCCAGTATGCCGCCCGGAGTGAAATCGATCGTGCCGGCCAGCGCCCAGGTCCACACGATCGCCGGCAGCAGGAGCACCATCGACGTGCCGAGCAGCAGAACGAGGTAGACACGGCCGGCGCGGATCGCCTCGGACGTCGCCTTGTGGGTGACCAGCGGATAGGTGGAAAGCGTCAGCGCTTCGTAGAACAGAAAGAACGTGAACAGGTTCTTGGCGAAGGCGATGCCCATCGTCGCGCCAAGCGCCACCGCAAAGCATACGTAGTAGGAGGTTTGCCGCGGCTCGCCGTTGCCGCGCATGTAGCCGATCGAATAGATCGAGTTGACGATCCAGAGCGTCGAGGCGACGAGCGCAAACAGCATGCCGAGCGGCTCGACCTTGAAGGCGAGGACAAGCCCGGGGACGACCTCCGAGCCGGGCGACTCGGGGCGCCCTCCGGCGAGCACCGGCTCGAGCAGCCCCACAACCGCAAACACCAGCGCGCCTGCCCCAATGAGCGTGACGCTCTCGCGCAGGTTTGGCACGCGATGGAACACTGGGATGAGCAGCGCCGCGATGAAGGGGATCGCCACGGCCGCCAGCACCAGGGTCTCCGGGTCAAGCGTCATGGTCGTACGCGCCCCCCGGCCAGTGCTTCGGCAGCCTTGCTTGCGATCCCTGCCGACAGCTCCGCCTCGATGCCGAAATAGATCGTCGCCGCGCCGAGCACCAGGATGGGAATCAGCATGTTGAGTGGCGGATCGTGCGCCTTCTCGGCGGCTATCGACGCCGGCCGGAAATAGGCCACCTCGATCACTCGGCCAATGTAGACGAGAGAAATGAGCGAGCTCGCCACGATCAGGAACACCACCGGCCACCAGCCCCTGTCGAGTGCGCCGAGCGCCAGATACCACTTCGAGATGAAGCCGGCCGTGCCCGGCGTGCCGATGATGCTGAGCCCGGCGACAACGAAGGCGGCAAACGTCAGCGGCATCCTGCGGCCGATCCCGCCGAGATCATCGAGCCTGACTGTGCCCGTGCGGTACACCAACGCGCCGAGCGCCAGAAACAAGGCCCCCTTCATGACCGCGTGATTGAACAGGTGCACGATGCCGCCGGTGAGCCCCACCTTGTTGGCGAGGCTGATGCCGAGCGTCATGTAGCCGATCTGCGCCAGCGACGAATATGCGAGCATACGTTTGAGGTTCTGCTCGTAGACGGCGAGGATCGAGGCGACGAACATCGCTGCGATCGAGAGCGCGAGCAGCACCTCCAGGAACCGCAGCCCCCCGAGGTCTATCGCTGTGCCGAACACGGAGAACATGATGCGCAGCAGCAGATAGACGGCGACCTTGGTTGCGGTGGCCGCGAGGAAGGCCGTAACGAACGACGGGGCGTAGGCATAGGCGTTGGGCAGCCACACGTGCAGCGGAAATAGCGCGAGCTTCAGGCTGATACCGGCTGTGAGAAATGCGAGCGCCGCCATCACGGGCCGGAATTGGTCGGCCGAGGCTGCCCCGAGCCGGCTCGCGATATCGACGAAGTTGAGTGTGCCGGTGACGAGATAGAGCAATCCAACCCCGATCACGTAGAAGGTCGCGCCGATGGTACCCATGATCAGGTACTGGTACGAGGCCAGCAGCGCGCGCCGATCCCGGCCCATGGCGATCAGTACATAGGTCGATAGCGATGAGACCTCGAGGAACACGAAGGCATTGAACGCATCGCCGGTGATCGTGATCCCGAGCAGCCCGGCGAGGCACAGCAGGTACATTGTGTAGAACCAGGGTTGCTTATCGCCCTCGATCTCGTAGGCGACGCTGCGGCGTGCGAACGGCATCATCACGGCGGCGATGGCCGACACCAGCATCAGCACGAAGGCGGAGAGCACATCGACGCGGTATTCAATGCCCCAAGGCGGCGGCCAGCCCCCGAGGTGGTACGAGATCGGCCCGCTCGTCAGGACCTGCCAGAGAAGCGTCCCGGCAATCACCGGCATCGACCAGCTCACCAGTGCCGCGAGCAACCAGGCGTGGACCCCGCCGCGAAGGAAGGCCACCAGCACGGCACCGAGCAACGGCACGACGACCTGCAGGGCGGGAAGCTGCGGAATGAGGGCGTTCATTCCTGGCTTTCCCTGGCGAAGATCTCGTCCTCCTCGATGGTGCCGTAGGCCTCGCGAATTCGGGCAACGATGGCGAGCCCGAGTGCCAGCGTCGCCACGCCCACCACGATGGCGGTCAGGATGAGCACGTGCGGTAGCGGGTTGGCGTAGAGCTTGAAGGCCGGGTCGAGCACCGGGGCGGTGCCGCCGATGATCTTGCCGGGCGCGATGTAGAGCAGGTAGACCGAGGTCTGGAAGAGCGACAGCCCGACCAGCTTCTTGATCATATTGCCGCGGGCGATGACGACGTAGAGCCCGGAGACCATCAGAAAGATGGTGATGAAGTAGTTGTAGTGCTCGATGAAGACCTGCACCTGCTGCATCACCGGCCCCGCTCGGCGAACGCATAGAACATTGCGATCATCGTTCCGCACACGGTAATCAGCACCCCGGCCTCGACCAGGAAGATGCCGAGCTCGCGTCCGTGCGGCGCATCGTGCGCCAGTACCGAGTAGTCGAGAAAGTTCTTGCCGAGCAGTTGGGTGGCCACGCCGGTGCCGGCATATACCAGCACGCCGAGCGGCACCATCGCCTCGACAAGCCGCGGTGGAACGACCCGCTTCGCCGCTCCCAACCCGAACATGATGGCATAAAGAATGACCGCTCCCGCCGCGATCACGCCGGCCTGGAATCCGCCTCCCGGTCCGCTCTCGCCGTGAAACTGCACGTAAAGCGCGAACAGGAGGATGAACGGCAGCAGGATCTTGCTGCCAACGCGCAGGACGAGGTCGAGCTTCATTTGTCCTGCCCTCCGCCAGTCCCGTCGCCCGGGGGCCTTGGCCGGCCTTTGAGCAGCAACAACGCGCCGATGCCGGCCGTGAAGATGACGGTGGTCTCGCCGAGTGTATCGAAGCCGCGGTAATCGGCGAGCACTGCCGTCACCACGTTGGGCACCAACGTCTCCTCGACCGCCTTCTGCAGATAGTAGGGCGCCACATGCATATGGATCACTGCATCGGGTGTGCCGAACGGTGGCAGGCTGAAGGTGCCGAACACCAGTGCCGCGGCGGTACCGGCGGCAACGAACAGCGGCAGATAGGCCGGTCGCGGCTGCGGATACTCTCGCGTCTGCGTCAGATGCAGAGTGGCGAGCAGGATGACCGTCGACACGCCGGCGCCGACTGCAGCCTCCGTCATTGCCACGTCGACCGCATCGAGCACGAGCAGCACGCTCGCCATCAGGAAGCTGTAGATGCCGGCCAGCACGACCACGCCGAACAGATTGCGCGTGCGCACGACGCCGATCGTCACGACGGCGAGCAACGTCAGCAGCACCATGTTGATCGCGGCCTCTATGACGTCCTCCCCTCGTTGGACGTTGTCTCGATCCGCGCCGTGCGGTCTTCCGTGAGCCGGGGTCCGACGCCCGAATGCAGCGCCGCCTGCGCCAGCGCATGCGTGGCGACCGGCGCGACGAAGAAGAACAGCGCGAGCAGGAACAACAGTTTCACCATCTCGATTCCGAACCCCGCTTGCAGTATCATGCCGATGAGCAGCAGCCCGGCGCCGAGTGTATCGGTCACGCTTGCCGCGTGCATGCGGGTGTAGACGTCGGGCATGCGAATGAGGCCGATCGCGCCGACCACGGTGAAGAAGGAGCCGGCCAGGATCAGCACCGCACTCACGAGGTCTACGAGCGTCGCCATCATCGGCTGTCATCCTCGGGGTCATAGGCGAGGTCGCCGTGGCGGACGAACTTGAGAATAGCCAGCGTCGAGATCAGATTGAGCAGTCCATAGGTGATGGCGACGTCGAGCCACGCCGGCCGGCCGGTCAGGAAGCCGACCACCGCGAGCAGGAGGATGGCGAGCGTGCCGACCGAGTTGCCGGCGAGCACCCGATCGAAGGTGGTGGGTCCTCTGAGCGCCCGGGTCACGGCGAGTGTCAGCGCAACGAGCAAAGCAACTGCGGCTGCGGCAAACATCAGGCACCTCCCTCGAACCGGCGAACCCGCCCATCCATGCGACCGCCTTCCAGGTCGAGTGCACCGTTTCGGACGAGGGCATGGACGGTGAGGACATTGCCTTTGACATCGGTCGTGATGGTGCCGGGCGTGAGCGTGATCGAGTTCGCGTAGGTGGCGACTCCGGCGAGCGTCCGCTGGCTCGCCGCAACCTTCGTCATAGTCGGCGAGATAGGCAGCCGCGGATCGAGGATGATCCGGGTTACGCCCCAGGCCGACGTGGCGATCTCCCGGACCAGCCACGGCCAATAGGTAACGGCCCCGATGAGGAGGTCGATGGGATGGCCCTCCTCGTCAGCCACGGCCATGCGCACGGCAAGGATGGCGCAGAAGCCGGCCGACAGGACGCCGGCACCCACCAGAAACGGCGTATAGTGCCCGGAAAGCGCAAGCCAATACGCGAAGAGCACGACCGCCAGACTGGCAAAGCGCATCACCAAATCCTCTCGATCGCTCCCCGGTGGCGGGAGGGGAGTGTGGGCGCAGCTGGTATCTCTTACGAAACCGACGGAGGCGGCAGGTTATCGCCAGCGTGAGGCCTGGGCAACACGGATCGTCCGCATCACTTCGTCTCTGCGGAAGGGTTCGAAATTGCGGCGCCGGCGCCCGCCGCCGGTGCGAGATAGCCGCTCTGTCTGGATCGCCCCCTGCCGTCAGACCGCCGGGCGGCCCGTCGTCAGCGCTGCGACCTTCCTGGCGTGCGCCACGGCAGCGCGACCACCGGTGGTCTTGGTGAGGAGGTCGAGCGTCACGTCATCGTCGTCGCGGACCGGCGACAGCGCCTCGTCCATGTAGCCGCGGCGGGAGGGATCGCGCGCAATCGTCATCGACAGCAGCGCCAGCCGCACAATCACGCCGGCCAGCACAATGTGCTTGCGCAAGGTGTCCCAGGCAAACCGCGGCCAGAATGCCCAGCGGCTTTCGCGCGGCAGGCCGGGCCGGCGCTCGGAATGATGCTTCAGGCGGAGCAGGCCGCCCTGCAACGGGTGTACGTTCTCGAGCTTGACCGTGGTCGCAAAGGCGACCAGCACCTTGACGAGGCTCGCCATTGGCACGCCGGTCGCGGCCGCGCGGCGCAGCAGCGTCGCCATATGCTCGGGCGTGTAATAGAGCGACCATGCTTCGCGATAGATCGCCTCCCACTCCTTTTTGCTCATTCTTGAGTGCGCGGTGCAGACGTGCTCGACATCGTACTTGTTCAGGTCCGGGTCCATGGCGGTGCCGCTCTTCCACAGCACCTGGTGGTCCTCAGAACCCGGTAGTGGCGTCAGGCAGAAGAATTCCAGAACGTCGACCGGCAGCTCGCGCTGGATGATGGCGATGTCGCGCCTGATGGTCTCCGGTGTGTCGGCGGGAAATCCCAGGATGTAGCCGGCGAGCGTCATGATGCCCTGCGCCTTCCAGGCGAGCAGCATCTTTCGGTACTCGGTGATCTTGTTCTGGCGCTTCTTGGCGGCGGCCAGATTGTCCGGATTGACGTTCTCAAGGCCGATGAACACGCGGGTGACGCCGGCCCGCTTGGCCTTTTCCACGAAGCCCGGGATCTTGTGGCAGAGGGTGTCCACCTGGATCATCAGCCCGAGCGGTATGGCGTCGTACTCCCTGAGCTCGATCAGCCGGTCGAAGATCGCCTCCCACTCCCTGTTGCGGGCGAAGTTGTCGTCGGTGATGAAGAACTTGTGGATGCCCTGGGCCCAGTTGAGGCGCACGAGGTGCTCCACGTCGTTGGCCGTGCGGTAACGCGACTTGCGGCCCTGCACGTTGATGATGGTGCAGAACGAGCACTGATAAGGGCAGCCGCGGCCAGCATCGAAGCTGGCGCTCAAGCCGAGCGTGCGCACCACATACTGCTTCGGCAGGAAGGGCACCGGCGTGCCGCCGATGCCCGGCAGGTCTTTCATGTAGTTGTAGACCGGGGCGAGGCAGTCGGCGGCGGCGTCGCGCAGCACTGCATCGAGCCGGCCCTCGGCCTCGCCCGCGAACATGGCGATGCCCGCCTCACTGCACGCGTCGAGGTCGACGGCATGGCCGTCCAGCATCGACAGGCAGCCCGACACGTGGAAGCCCCCGATGGCGACGGGAATGCCGGCCTCGCGGAAGGGGCGGGCGATGTCGAGGGCGCGCGGATACTGGTTCGACTGGACGCCGACGAGGGCAACCAGTCCGAAGTTGTCGTGCCGCTCGAAGCGGGCAAGGAGTGCCTCGATATCGACGTAAGTGTTGGTCTCGTCGATGGCCTCGATGTCGATGGTGGTATCCGTTCCGAGCACCTGCCGCTCGGCGCAGTCGGCCGCGATGCCGTAGAGCGCGGCCAGCGAGTTTGAGGGAATGGTGGCGCGCCACCAGCGGATCACGTAGCCGTCGTCGTCATAGTGCGATGGCTTGATCAGGACGAGCTGAAAGCGCCTGCTCTTCATGTCCCCCCCTTTTGCCTCGGGCTCGTCGCTGTGGTGGGGCACGAGGGTTCTGCGCCGACCATGCCTGTTCAGAGCTTGACCGGCGGAGCGCGCGGAAGGCGCTCAGCCGCTCCGGCGGGCTTCCCAGGCGTTTTCCCGGACTGGCCGTCCCTGCTGCGGGCGAGAGCTCTCTTTGAGAGCTCGTCATTCCATATGCTGCCGAGCGCGCGGTCGAGCAGCTTGAGCGCATCGCTACTGATGTCTGGGGGATTGCCGATGAAAGGAGCCACCGCGTGTCCTCCTCCGTTTACAGGCGGGAGCACAGGCTCTCGCTCATCGGCGCCTGCAGCGCTTACGGCCGACGACGCGGGCACCGTGCGCTCGTTTGGCTGGCTTGTCCATCTTTTGTTGTCCGCCCAAACCGCCTGGCATGGAGCAGAACGGCGCCAATTCCGTTCAGCTCTTGCGTGGACTGAAGGCGGACGCAACCAGGACGCTTGCCAGCCCGAGCGCCAGTCCCACGAACATCGCGACCATGACGCGCGCGAACACTTCGGCGCCATTTGCATCGCCGGCAGTGAAGGCGGCCGCGACACTCAGCAGCAGCATGGCTGCGCCCGGCCAGCTCCAGGTCCGTGAAAATGGCATGAAAGATTCCACTCTCCTATTCCGGATTTTGGCCGATCAGCCCCGATTGTTGCGGAACAAACAAACCATCCGGCGCGCGCTCTGTTCACGCATCCGCCAGTCGAACAGCAGCGCTGCGACGCAGGCTCGAGTGGAGATCGCCACCATAGCTTGCGGCGGGTCGGCGGTCGAATCCCGAACTCGGCCCTTGTTTATCGATCGTAAAAGGCGCATGTGGAGCGAGCCGGTGTACCCCATGTCGGGGGGCGCCCTCATGATTTGCGGCTACGCTTAACTTGCCCTTCGGGCTGTTTTGCCTTTCCCCCACATCTGAGTTGCCGGGCCGAGCGTGCGGCCCAATTCGACCGGCTCAGCTCACGCTTCCTGGGAAAGGAACAGAAAGATGCGCACTACAGGTACTGTCAAGTTCTTCAACGGCGCGAAGGGCTTCGGCTTCATCACGCCGGCCGATGGCGGCAAGGATGTCTTTGTCCATGCCACTGCTCTCGAAGCTGCCGGCATTCGCACCCTCAACGAGGGCGACAAGGTGAGCTTCGTGCTCGAGGACGACCGCAAGGGTCGCGGCAAGCAGGCCGGCCAGATCGAGCTCGCCTGAACACTCTCACTCTGCCGGCTCGCGGCGATGTGCTGCGGGCCGGCGGACGCGTGCCCACCTCATCGAACGGATGCGAGCTTTGGAAGACGGGGACGGCTGTGTGCCGACTGCTCCTTCGGGTCCCCTCGGCGGGTGGACACGGACTCTCGCTCGCTATCGCGAGCCCAGCCATACAAGGAGCCTGCTCGAGCTGCTGGTCACGGCAGGTCCGTTCGCGCTGCTGTGGGCGGCGGTGTGGGCTGCCCTGTCAATTAGCTATTGGCTCGCGCTGATCGTTGCGGTGCCGGCCGCGGGCTTTCTTGTGCGGCTGTTCATGATCCAGCACGACTGCGGCCACGGTGCCTTCTTCCGCAATCGTCTCGCCAACGACTGGCTCGGGCGCGTGATCGGCGTGCTCACGCTCACGCCGTACGACTTCTGGCGGCGCACGCACGCGCTGCATCACGCCACCTCCGGCAACCTCGACCGCCGCGGCTTCGGCGACATCACCACGCTGACCGTCCGCGAGTATCTGGCACTCTCTCGCTGGCGCCGGCTCGGCTATCGCCTCTACCGGCATCCGCTCGTGATGTTCGGGCTGGGGCCTGCCTATCTGTTCATACTGCAGCATCGGCTGCCGATCGGTTTGATGCGTAGCGGCTGGCAGCCCTGGGTCAGCGCCATGGCCACCAACCTCGGCATCGCGGCCGTCGCTGCCGTCATGATCTGGCTGGTCGGGCTCGGCCCGTTCCTACTGGTGCACCTGCCGATCACGCTGCTGGCCGGAACCGCCGGCGTCTGGCTGTTCTACGTCCAGCATCAATACGAGGATACGTTCTGGCGCCAGGATCCCGACTGGAGCCTGCACGAGGCGGCGCTCCGCGGCAGCTCGCACTACGACCTGCCAGAGCCGCTGCGCTGGATCACCGCCAACATCGGCGTGCACCACGTGCATCACCTGAGCAGCCGCATTCCCTACTACCGGCTGCGGGAGGTCTTGCGCGATCATCCGCAGCTCGCCGACATCAGCCGGCTGTCGCTCATCGACAGCCTGGGCTGCGTCGGCCGCACCCTCTGGGACGAGGACCAGAGGCGGTTGATATCGTTCGGAGAGATGCGCCGGTCGCAGGCGCTCAACGGTCGCGATCCCGCAGGTGCAAGTTCGACCCCTGCTCCCCATATAGAGGTATGACGAAATTCGACTATGCGGCGCCGGCTGAGTTGTTTGCCTCCCCCGGCCGTGGCATGAGCCGAGGACCAGTGCAGTATCGGCGGTTTTGCACCGGCGCTGAGGCCGTCCGCTATGCGATCGAGATTCTGCCCGCGATGCAGTTAGTCGGCGCCATCCTCGAGGTGGAGGAGGAAAGGTACGACGGCAAGCAGATCCGTGAGCTGTATGACCATCCCAAGTACCCTTTGCGCGGATGACGCTCTGTTCTCCTGACCACGCTGCTCGCGCTGCACGTCGACGACACAAGCAAGGAGGAGTACATGACCGCCCACAAGTTCAAGGTCGGACAGGCCGTGATCTTCTCGCCGGCACGGCGAACAATGCTGGCGTCTTCCCGTGAATATAAGATCATCCGTTTGCTGCCCCCCGAAGGCGGGCAACTGCAGTACCGGATCAAGGGTGTCGGCGAGACCTTCGAGCGCATAGCGCAAGAAAACGAGCTTTCACGGCGTTCGTAATCGCAATTCGGTTGCTTGACGCGCATACGTATTGGACGCGTCCGCCATGGCCAAGCGCTACACTCGTTTCTACCTCGTCGTAATCGCGGACTACAACGACGACGACGCGCACGGAATTGTGCACGACAACCTCTTCTACTGGTTCGACGACCACGATCTGGGCATCGTCGAGTACGACCGCGTCGATGTCGCCGCATTCAACACGGTCGAGACAGGTTATGTGCTCGCGCGCCGCGCGCTCAACCCGCTTTCCGCGTCACGTCGCCAGGTGTTCTTCGTCAATACGGCGCCGCGTATGGATGAGCCCGGCAAGCGTGCCACCAACCAAGGCGAGGCCTTTGTCTGGACCGAGCTGAAGAACGGCAAGCATGTCTTCGCCGTCAACAGCGGGTACGCCCTCTCGTTCATCAAGCCTGAGATCGCAGCCTTGCGAGCCCTCAATGTTCCGCCGAGCCCGACCGACATCCCCGTGCTGGTCAATGCGCTCGCGGCAGGCCGAGGCAGTAGTGCCGACAATGTCGGGGTAGGCCAGTTCCGATCGGGCTACGTCTATCCGATTGTCGTCGCGCTCGCACTGTCGGGCAGCAATGATCCGATCAGCCCGCAGTTCCGGTCACTGGTTGGCGAGGAGCTGGCGATCGACGACATTCCCGATATCCCCCACGACACCATCGTGTTCCGCGACGGCTATGGCAACCTCAAGACGTCACTGTTGCCGGCTCCCGTGCTGGCAAGCATCGACAAGCTCGCGCTCGTCCAGTGCCGTGAAGCCGAGATTGTCGCGCATGTGCGGCCCGCCATATTCGACGTACCCCTGCACAATTTCTCCATGGCTCCGGGCTCGACAGTGCTTGCCTACAGTGATGGCTCGCGCCGGCAGTTCGTGGAGATCGCCCTCAGAGGCGGGCATGCAGCGAAAGAGCTCGCACAACCGCATTCGAAAGATCGTGTGTCGCTGCCAATCCCAGGAGACCCGATCGGCTGGCGCATTGCCGACAACGAAGCACTGCAGCGGCTCGGCTATTCGGCAGATGGCACTCCGCCACGGTCCGTGCTCGAGCGGGCGCTCAGGCCGTAGTGCACGGCCCCAGAGGTCGGATGTCGGCTCTGGCTCGACGCCTCGCCACCCTCTACTGTTGAGGTCTGATCCGCAGCACCTCCCCGTTCCCGCTGTCGGTGAGCACGTAGAGCGCGCCGTCGGGCCCCGGCCGCACGTCACGGATGCGCTCGCGAAGATCGGTGAGCAGCCGCTCTTCCGCGACCACCTCCTCACCGTCGAGGACGAGCCGCGTAAGGTGCTGTCCCGCCAGCGCGCCGACGAACAGGTTGCCCTTCCACGCCGGCACATTGTCGGCCGTGTAGAACGCCATGCCGGACGGCGCGATGGACGGGTCCCAGTAGTAGATCGGCTGCTCCATGCCTTCCTTGTGGGTGCCGACCCCGATCTTCCCGCCCGAGTAGTGGCGGCCGTAGCTGATCACCGGCCAGCCGTAGTTCTTGCCGGCCGCGGGAATGTTGACCTCGTCACCGCCCCGCGCGCCGTGCTCGACGGTCCACAGCTTGCCGGTCTCGGGATGAATCGCGGCCGACTGCGGGTTGCGGTGCCCGATCGACCAGATGCCGGGCGCCCATCCTTCGATCTTCGGGTTGTCCGCCGGGATCGATCCGTCCGCCTTGATCCGCACCACCTTGCCGAAGTAGGTCGCTGCGTTCTGCGCCTCCTGCGGCGCCGAGGACCGCTCGCCTAGCGTCACGTACAGTGTGCCGTCGCGGGCGAAGGCGAGCCGCGATCCGAAATGCGCCGAGGACGCATAGTCGGGCTTCTGCCGGAAGATCACCTCGACATTGTCGAGGCGGCCGCCGTCGGCGGCGAGCTTCGCGCGGGCAACCGCCGTGCCGTTCTTCCCGCCCCCGCGCGGTTCCGAGAAGCTGAAGTAGATCTGCCGGCTGGCGGCGAAGTCGGGGGCCAGCGCCACGTCGAGCAGCCCGCCCTGCCCGGCGGCCGCCACCTCCGGCACGCCGGCGATCGGCGGCGACAGCGTGCCGTCCTTGCTGATGACCCGCATCCGTCCGGCGCGTTCCGTGACGAGCATGCGACCATCGGGGAGGAACTGCAGCCCCCAGGGATTCGCCAGCCCCTTTGCGACCGTCTCGACCCTCACAGCGACACGCTCGCGCGGCGCGGGGGCCTTGGTGATCTCGGCCAGCGCGGGGCCGACGCAGACGATTGCGGCAGGGAGTGCGATGCGGGCAAGGTTGGTGATCATCGCTCGTCGTCCGGGTTCTTGTGTCGCACTCCCTGAATAAGGGGAGGCGAGGACGGAATTAAAGCGCCGGCGGATCGATCAGCCAGAAGTGATCGGGACCGACCGCCGCGATCCGCTGCACGAGCCGCGGCGGATCGACGAGCCTGACATGCTCGTAGGCGACTGGGATCAGCCGCGGAGCGGCCACCGCCAACAGCTCGCCTGGACGGAGCAGGAACTCCGGATTGCGCGGCTTGCCGAGCCGTTCCTGTCCGATGGCGAACGTCTCATAGATCAGGATGCCGTCGCTCGCGACGCAGCCAACGATGTCCGGCAGGACTGGCCGCCACAGGTAGTTGGCGACGATCACCGCATCAAACCTCGAGCCAGCGAGCGGAAACGGGCGTCCGTCCTCCAGGTCGGCGGCAATCAGCGTCACGTCGGGCCGGCCCTCGAGGTCGGCGACCCCCGAAAGGTCGCGGTCGATGCCGGTGACGGCAAGCCCGCGGTCGACCGCCAGCCTCAGGTGCCGGCCGCTGCCGCAGGCGACGTCGAGCACGCGTCCGCCGGCCGGGACAGTACCGATGAACCGGGCTACCCAGGCCGATGGGAGCGACCGGCTCGCCGGAGCCTTACCTCCAAGGTCGCGATTGTCTTTGTTGCACTCATTCGCCATATATCGGCGATGCCGCGTGAATCACTGCGCTTTGTCAAGATGAACGGGCTCGGCAACGAGATCCTGGCCGTCGATCTGCGTGCTGGCGGCAGGAGGCTGACCTCAGCCGAGGCGCGGGCCATCGCCGCCGAACGGCGCTCGCATTTCGATCAGCTCATGGCCCTGCACCCTCCCCGCACCCCGGGCACCGAGGCCTTTGTGCTGATCTACAACACCGACGGCTCGGCCGCCGAGGCGTGCGGCAACGGCATGCGGTGCATCGCCTGGCTCGCCGCCAAGGCGACCGGCAAGCACACGATCAAGTTCGAGACCGCGGCCGGCATCATCGACACGACCGTGGATGCCATCGACCGCATCACCGTCGACATGGGCTCTCCCCGCTTCGGCTGGGCCGAGATACCGCTGCGCGACCCGTTCCAGGATACCCGCTACATCGAGCTGCAGATCGGACCGATCGACAAGCCGGTCCTGCACTCCCCGTCAGTGGTCAACATCGGCAATCCGCATGCGGTGTTCTGGGTCGACGACGTCAATGCCTACGACCTAGCCCGCGTCGGCCCGCTGCTCGAGAACCATCCGATATTCCCCGAGCGCGCCAACATCTCGCTCGCCCAGGTGACGTCACCTGGTTCGATCACCCTTCGGACCTGGGAGCGCGGTGCCGGCCTTACCAAGGCCTGCGGCTCTGCCGCCTGCGCAGCGGCCGTCCTCGGTGCGCGCACCGGGCGGACGGGGCGAAAGGTCACGGTCACGCTGCCCGGCGGTCCACTGGAGATCGAGTGGACCGCGGCAAACCGCATCACGATGACCGGCCCGGTCGAGATCGAGTACGAAGGCGAGTTCGAATTGGACGCCGCCGCGGCCTCAGCATAGAAGCGGGCGGGTCTTAAATCGCGCGCAAAGCAAGGTCACCATAGTCGAACGAAGGCGCCGTGCCCGAGGCCGGCACTACCTGAACTACCTGAACCGGCCGAATGCCAGAGCCAACCGTCATCACGCTGGGCTGTCGCGTCAACGCCTTCGAATCGGAGGTGATGCGCCGTCACGCCTCCGCCGCCAGCATTGGCAATGCAGTGATCGTCAACACTTGCGCCGTGACCTCGGAGGCGGTGCGCCAGGCGGCGCAGACGATCCGCAAGCTGAGGCGCGAGCAGCCGGCTGCCAGGATCATCGTCACCGGATGCGCCGCCCAGGTCGAGCCGCAGCGCTTTGCGGACATGGCTGAGGTCGACCACGTCATCGGCAACGGCGAGAAGATGCGGGCCGAGACCTTCCTCGATTTGGCGCGCTGCGATACTGAGCGCGTCCGGGTCGACGACATCATGAGCGTCACCGAGACCGCGCCGCACATGCTCGACGGCTTCGGCTCCCGCACGCGCGCCTACGTGCAGGTGCAGAACGGCTGCAATCACCGCTGCACATTCTGCATCATTCCCTTCGGCCGCGGCCACTCCCGCTCCGTTCCTGCCGGCGAGGTGGTCGCCCAGGTCCGCCGCCTCGTCGAGGCAGGCTGTCGCGAGGTCGTCCTGACCGGGATCGACATCACCTCCTACGGCTCCGACCTGCCCGGCGCGATGACGCTCGGCCGGCTCGTCCAGCAGCTGCTGCGCCACGTGCCCGAGCTCGGCCGGCTCCGGCTCTCCTCCATCGATCAGGTGGAAGCCGACCCGCATCTGCTTGCGGCCCTCGCCGAGGAGCCGCGGCTGATGCCCCATCTGCATCTGTCGCTGCAAGCCGGCAACGATATTGTGCTGAAGCGCATGAAGCGCCGCCACTCGCGCGTCAGCGCCGTCGCGTTCTGCAACGAGGCACGCCGTCTGCGCCCGGACATTGCATTCGGAGCCGATCTGATTGCAGGCTTTCCGACCGAGACCGAGGCGATGTTCGAGGACACGGAGCGCCTCGTCGACGATTGCGGCCTCGCCTTCCTGCACGTCTTTCCGTTCTCGCCGCGTCCCGGCACGCCGGCTGCGCGTATGCCGCAGGTGCGGCGCGAAACCGTCAAGGCGCGCGCGGCGCGGCTGCGGGCCAAGGGCCGGTCGGCACTCGGCGACTTCCTGGCGTGCCAGGCCGGGCGCGAGGTCGAGGTCCTCATTGAGCGCGATCGTATCGGCCGCACCCCGCAGTTCGCCGAGGCCGCCGTGACAGGCCTAACGCAGCGCGCCGGCACGGTCGCGAATGCCCGGGTGACCGGTCATGACAGGCAGCGATTGCTGGCGGAGGCAGTGGCGTGAGCGACCCTGCCGACAACAAGCCGGCATCCTCGGGATGGCGCTTCGGCGCGCTGAGCTGGGGCGGGCGCCCCGCGCCGGAAAGCCCGGCGCCGGTGAGTGCCACGGAGGACACCGCCACCGCGGCCGGCCGGCAGGGCTGGTTCCAGCGGCTGAAGTCGGGACTCACCAAAACCTCGACCCAGCTCACCGAGAGCATCACCGGCGTCTTCAACAAGCGCAAGCTCGAGGCCGCAACGCTCGAGGAGTTCGAGGATGTCCTGATCCGGGCCGATCTCGGCGTCGAGACCGCTGCGAGCATCGTTGAGGCGCTGTCGAGTGTGCGTCACGCCAAGGACATGTCGGAGGCCGAAGTTCGTGCCGTGCTGGCCCGCGAGGTCGAGCGCGTTCTCGCCCCGACCGCAAAGCCGCTTGAGATCGACGCCGCCCGCAAGCCGCACGTGATCCTTGTCGTCGGTGTCAACGGCAGCGGCAAGACGACAACCATCGGCAAGCTCGCAAAGCAGGCGGCGAGCAGCGGAAAGCGGGTCATGCTCGCGGCGGGCGATACCTTCCGGGCCGCCGCCATCGATCAGCTCAGGGTCTGGGGCGAGCGGGCGGGAGCCCGGGTCGTGGCCCGCGACGTGGGATCCGACTCTGCGGGCCTGGCGTTCGACGCCCTGACTGCGGCGCGCGAGGCGGGGCTCGACCTGTTGCTGGTCGACACCGCCGGCCGGCTGCAGAACAAGCAGACGCTGATGGACGAGCTCGAGAAGGTGATCCGGGTGCTCCGCAAGATCGATCCGACCGCACCGCACGACGTCCTGCTCGTGCTCGATGCCACGACCGGCCAGAACGCGTTGTCGCAGGTGGACGTTTTCCGCAAAACGGCCGGCGTTACCGGTTTGGTCATGACAAAGTTGGATGGTACGGCCCGGGGCGGCATTCTGGTGGCGATCGCCGCCAGGTTCGGCCTGCCCGTCCATGCAATCGGCGTCGGCGAGGGGGTCGACGACCTGATCGCCTTCGATGCGAAGGAATTTGCACGAGCAATTGCACTGGGTTAGGACTTCAGGCCTTGGGGAAACGCCGGCAGCCGTTCAAGGCCGCCCGAGGGAAGCAGAAGGTGAAGGGAAATGAGCGTGGTGAGGCGGTTCTATCCGTTCAACGCCGAGCAGACGGTTAATATCTCGAGCGAGTTCGGCCCGTTGGTGGCGATGTTCATCGTCAACGCCGCCTACGGCATCGAGGCGGGAACTTGGGCGCTGCTGATCTCCACGGGCCTCGCAATCGTCGCCATGCGGATCGTCTTGCGCCGGCTGCCCGTGTTCCCGGTGATTGCAAGCACGGTGACGGTCTGCTTCGGCGTCCTCACCCTGCTGACGGGCAACCCGATGTGGATCCAGATCAAGGTGACGATCTTCAATGCGCTTTTTGCGCTCTTCCTGTTTTCGAGCCTCTGGATGGGAAGAAATTTCTTCCAGTACGTGTTCGAAAAGACCTTCCACTACACCCGCGAGGGCTGGGACAGATTCACGACGAGCTTTGCCTGGTTCTTCGTTTTCACGGCGGTGATGAATGAGGTCGTGCGGCTGTCGTTCAAGGATACGGAAATCTACAACCTCTTCGGCTTTGAAATGGACGGCGTGAATGTCTGGATCCTGTTCAAGGTCGCCTTCATCATGCCGCTAAGCGCCATCTACGCTTGGTATCTGACCCGGCTGATGCAGAAGTATCGCGTGGAGCCGGGAGTGTCCGCCGCGAGCGCGCCGGCAAGCGAGGCGATTGCTCCGCGCAAGGCGGAGCCGGGGACGGGCTTCGCCCGGCTCGAGCGTCGTGCAGTGGCGCCGTCGCGCTGAAAGATCGCTTCACCGGTTGCATGCACGTGCGGCGCTCATGGCGCCACGGTTGTTGGAGGACCGACGTCAGCTATGTCGCAAGTCCGAGAGTCGGAACCCGAGCTGAACGCCAGTCAGTTCCTGAAGCTGTTGCTGGAGATGGGTCCGCTCGGCGTCTTCTTCCTGACCAACTCCTACAAGGGCATCTTCTGGGGCACCGGCGCCTTCATGGTAGCGACCGTCATCGCGCTGACGGCATCGCGCGCCCTGTTCGGGCGAGTTCCCGTGATGCCGCTGGTGTCCGGCGTCTTCGTGATGGTGTTCGGCGGATTGACGCTGCTGCTGCAGGACGAACTCTTCATCAAGATGAAGCCGACCATCGTCAATACACTGTTTGCGAGCATATTGTTTGGCGGCCTGCTGTTCGGCCATTCACTACTGAAACTGCTGTTCGGCGAGGTGTTTCGCCTGCGCGAGCCCGGCTGGCGTCTGCTGACGTTCCGTTGGGCCTGCTTTTTCGTCGGCCTTGCCCTGCTCAACGAGATCGTCTGGCGTTCGTTCTCGACGGATTTTTGGGTGAGCTTCAAGGTGTTCGGCATCATGCCGTTGACCCTCGCGTTTGCGATCGCCCAGGTGGGGTTGCTGAAGCGCTACGGTGAAACATCCGGCCACTGAGATAGGCTCGCCCGAGGCAATACGACGTGCGCCGACGGCCACGCTGGGAACCCCACGGTATTTTGATCACCGGTCGCGCGCGCCCCGGGATTCGTATCTGGACGAGGGCGCCAAAAAGGTGTTTCCTCGAATGCTCAAGGTCATTTTCCTTCGACCTGCTGATCTGATGTAGCGCAAGAGCAGCTGGCGGATCGCCAGCCCCAAGCGGCGAGTGGTCAAATCAACATGCCGAAAGAAAAGTCAGCCGAACGGCTGGAGCGCTCCCCCGTTCACCTCCTTCACCGCGCCGGACAATGTGCTGGAGACATCTTTCAATCGGAGATGTCTGACGGCGGACTGACGCCTCGTCAGTATGCGGTGCTCCATACCGTCTCCCACAACGAAGGCCTGAGCCAGACGAGTTTGGTGGATCGCACCGGCATTGACAGGTCCACGCTCGCCGACATCATCCGTCGCATGCTGAAGAAGGGCCTGCTGGCGCGGCGGCGCACGAAGGAGGACGCACGCGCCTACGCGGTCCGGGTCACCGACGAGGGCTGGCGTGTCCTGAAAAGCGCCGAGCCGCTGGCACGCCGCGTCGACGATAAGATCCTTTCGGCACTGTCGGGCGCGGAGCGCGATCGGTTCCTGCAGGATCTGAACAAGATCGTCCGTACACTCGGTACCATGGCGGCTCCGACGCCCAGCAAGGGCCGGGGACGGCGATGATCTGACAGCGGCACCGCAGCGCGGCGCCGCCGTCCGATCTGAGGCGGAGCTAGGCCGCCTTCCGGAGCAGGTTGCGGTTGATCAGCGTCTCGGCGATCTGCACAGCGTTGAGCGCCGCGCCCTTCAGCAGGTTGTCCGAGACGACCCACAGGTTGAGCCCGTTCTCGATCGTCGCGTCCTCGCGGATGCGGGACACGAACGTCGCGAATTCGCCGGCGGCCTCGACCGGCGTGACGTAGCCGCCGGCCTCCCGCTTGTCGACCACCATCACACCCGGCGCCTCGCGCAGAATCGAGCGGGCCTCGGCCACCGACATCGGCCGCTCAAATTCGATGTTGATGGCTTCCGAGTGGCCGACGAACACCGGCACGCGCACGCACGTTGCCGTGAGCTTGATCTTCAGGTCGAGGATCTTCTTGGTCTCGACCATCATCTTCCATTCCTCCTTCGTGTATCCGTCCTCCATGAAGACGTCGATGTGAGGAATGACGTTGAAGGCGATCTCCTTGGTGAACTTTCCGGGCGGCACCTCCTCCCCCGGCACGTACTTCGACTTGGTCTGGTTCCAAAGCTCGTCCATGGCATCCTTGCCGGCGCCCGAGACCGATTGATAGGTCGATACGACCACGCGGCGAATCCGCGCCGCGTCGTGGAGCGGCTTCAGCACGACGACCATCTGGGCGGTCGAGCAGTTCGGGTTGGCAATGATGTTCTTCTTCCTGTAGCCGGCCACCGCATCGGCATTGACCTCCGGCACGATCAGCGGCACGTCCTGGTCGTAGCGCCAGGCCGAGGAGTTATCGATGACGATGCAGCCCTTGGCGCCGATCTTGGGCGACCACTCCTTCGAGACCGTGGACCCGGCCGACATCAGGCAGAAATCGACCTTCCCGAAGTCGAACTGCTCGAGGTCCTGGCACTTGAGCGTGGTGTCGCCATAGGAGACCTCGACGCCCAGCGAGCGGCGCGAGGCGATGCAGTGCACCTCGTCGGCCGGGAACTCGCGCTCGGCGAGCACATTGAGCATCTCGCGGCCCACGTTCCCCGTGGCACCGACGACGGCGACCTTGTAGCCCATGGCTTAGTCCTTGGCCCTTGTTATGAAAAACGCCTCGGCGTTGTCCCGACAGCAGAATGCGGGCGCGTTCCTTTACGCCCTTGCGGCTGGCGGTTCAAGCGACAAACCCCTTGCCGGAGCTTCCGCTCCGGGTGTTAATCGAGCCTTAACCCGGCACAACACGAGCGCAAGGACGCATCGCCGATGCATGACGACCTCCAGCTGTACATCGATGGCAGGTTCACGAAGGGTGCGAGCGGCGCCGCCCAGGACGTCGTCAACCCATCCAAGGACAACGTGCTCGGCAGCCTGCCTATGGCCGGCAAGGCTGAGCTCGACGCCGCCTTGGCGGCCGCCGACAAGGGCTTCAAGGTCTGGCGGAAGGTCTCGGCCTTTGAGCGCGCGAAGATCATGCGCAAGGCCGCCG
>JBIOVC010000133.1:0-3026 GCA_044867545.1 Hyphomicrobiaceae bacterium
CTGCTCCGCGACGGAGCGTGCACCGCCTATCGCGCGCGCCCGATCACCTGCCGCCAGTTCATGTCGCGCTCGGCGGTGGCCTGCGAGCAGAATCTCAAGGGCGAGCCGGTGGAGATCCCCGTGCTCAAGGCTGCCGTGAGCGCCGGCGTACTCTGCCGCAGCCTGCTGCTCGCCGCCTCCCGTGCGGCCGGCCTGTCCGATGAATGCTACGAGCTGTCGGGCGCGCTCGCCGTTGCCCTCATGCGGAGCGGCGGTGGCTGGTGGGCGAGGACGTCTTTGTCGGCGTGCCGGTCGCTGCCAGAGCCGCCGCTCCGCAGAGCATGATCGACCAGTACGCCGGCCTGATCCGCGCCTGGGCCTAACATCTACCGGCCCGTACAACGTAGGTCGGCGCTGAGCGGAGCGAAGCCCGACAACACGCCTGTTGGCAGCCGTCCCTGTCGGGCTTCCGCCGGACAAGTCCGGCGTCAGCACCGACCTACGCCCCCACGTGGGTCCTCACTCGTGCGCGGCGATAGCGCCGTGCGGAGCGTCCTTCATCAGATCGCGGAACTTGTCGCCGTGGACGTGGACGAGCGTGCGGTGATCTCCCCCTTCGAGATAGATCTCCGGCTGCCCCTCGAGGCTGTCGTCGACGATCGCATCGAGCGCATAGGCGGCCACGATCGGCGGCACCGCGCCCGTCTCGCAATCGGGGAACAGGCCGTTGATCTCCTCCTCGTCGGCGATCTTCACCGGGCAGTCCAGGATTCGCTCGACCGCGTCGAGCTTCACCTTGCAGGATGCCGGAACGACCGCGACCACGAAGCCGCCCTCGCGCGCCAGGACCACCGCCTTGGCGAGCGCATCCTCCGGCACGTGGCTTGCGAGCGCGGTGTGCCAGGCGCAGCTCGTGCGCTTGTGCACCATGAGGTCATAGGAGATGTGCTGGTCGTCGAGATACTGCTGGAGCGTCAGCGCGATACCCATGGGGTTCCTCCTCGCGGCTGACCGGCCCGCAAGGCCACGCGACGCGGCCGGGCCGCAACCTGAAAATAGGATCACCGAGCATCGCCGGCAAGCGGCCCTCCCAAAGTCAAAGCCGGTCGGAGCCCAAACGCTCCGGCCGGCCTTGCTCAGCTCGGTTGACTGCCGGCGCGGGCTACTTCCCTTCCGGCTGGGCGACAGCCTTCTGCAACCGGTCCGCGATCGGCTTCGGTGTCGAGACGATATCGGCGACGATCCGCTGCAGCTCCTCGCCGGAGACCGGCTCGAGGTCGAGCTTCAGCTTCTTCGCCTCCTCGACGAAGGCCGGGTCCTTGATCATCGTGTCGAAAGCCTCGCGCAGCGCCTTCACCCGGTCGGCCGGCACGTCCGGCGTGGTGAAGATCGGCCGTCCGATGGTCGTCGGCGCCGACAGGAGGCGCATCGCCGCCTTGTCCTCGGGGCTCGGCACGAGGTCAATCAGCGTCGGCACGTCGGGGAGGTCGGCGGTACGCTTGAGGCCGACCTGCGCGATGATGTTGATCTTCTTGTCGGCGAGCCACTGCGCCTTCGTTGCCTTCCACGAGCCCCACGAGTTGCTGCCGCGCCCCGCCACCTCCTCCTTCTCCATGGCGAGGTTGATCTCGTTGCCGCCGGGATAGCCAGCGATCACCTTGAATTTGGTGCCGGCGAGCGCGTTGAGCGCCAGCACATATTGCGAGGAGGTGTTGGAGCCGGTCGAGCCCATCGGCACCTCCTTCTTCTTGGCGTCGTCGACCGACTTGATGCCGCTCGTGTGCCAGGTGACGACCGTGTTGTTCTCGGAAGCCGGGTTGCCGATGTAGATGAACTTGTTGGTGTCGAACTTGATGGCCGGATCGCCCATCGCCTGTTGCACCGCCATCGACTGGTCGACGGTGGCGAGCACAGTGCCGTCCTTCGGCGCCACGTTGAAGACGTACTGGGCAGCAGCGCGGCTACCAGCTCCCGGCATGTTCTTCGGCACCACCGTCGGCTTGCCGGGAATGTGGTTGCCGATATGGCGCGCAACGACCCGCGCATAGGTGTCGTAGCCACCGCCCGGCGTGTAGCCGATCACGAGGTCGATGTTCTTGCCCTTGTAGAACTCCTCGACCGACTGGGCCTCGCCCGATGCTGGCGCAAGAGCGAGCGCGGCGGCCGCGGCGGCAACCGTCAGGCATGCAGGGTTGATCCTGGTAAGAGGCATGCGGCTTCCTCCGATTTCTTCGATCCGCCAAGTCCGGCTTGGGCCCATTCATGCTGTTTGCGGCAGCGCACTGTCAACGCAAAATGCGTGCACCCGGCGGGCAGTGACGCCATCGCGGGAGTGTCCTTGCGATGCACCCAGCGCGCCTTTTTTGATCTCGTCAGACGACAGCGATAATATCCCACGGGAAACGCACCGAAGGGATTCACATGAGCGCGGAGGAACGGACCGTGGCAAGCGCGTTCCGCGGTGCGATGCGGCGTTTCGCGAGCACCGTCAGCATCGTCACCGTCAAGAACGGCAGCGAGCGCCACGGCACGACCGCGACGGCGGTCACCTCCGTCAGCATGGATCCGCCCTCGATGCTCGTCTGCGTCAACCGCGAGAGCCGGCTGCACGGCCATCTCGAGGCGACAGACCTCTTCTGCGTGAACCTTCTGCACGTCGACAACCTGGAGGCGTCGCGGCTCTTCGCAAGACCCGTGCCGAGCGCGGAGCGGTTCCAATGCGGCGACTGGCAGACGCACGCCTCCTCCGTGCCCTACCTCGCCGATGCGCAGGCAAGCGTGTTCTGCATCAAGGACAAGACCGTCGACTACGGCTCGCATACGATCTTCATCGGCTTGGTGATCGACGTGAGAATGCGGGAGGACGTGGCGCCGCTGCTCTACCAGAACGGGTGCTACGCGGCCGATGCGGCGGCGCTGCCAGAGCCGCGGACACCAGACCGATCAAAACCGCAGGGCGCGGCTTGAGGAGTTCTTCAGATGCGCGCGTGGATGAAGCTGATTCCTGAAGCCGAGCTCGCGCTCTACCGCAAGGTCGGGTTTGCGGC
>JBIOVC010000134.1:0-9026 GCA_044867545.1 Hyphomicrobiaceae bacterium
TGGCCATATGCTTGGTGCGCGCGAGCCCGACCGAGATCGGAAGCCCCACCTCGTCCCTGACCCGCCGCCGGATGGTTCTCGCTATCTCGAGAGGGGACCCGAAAAGATCGGTCGAGCCGCCGACGTCCGCGAATGCCTCATCGATCGAGAGCCGCTCGACCAGCGGCGTGTAGTCGCCGATGACGCCGATCGCAGCATCGCCGAGGCGCTGGTACTCGCTGAAATGGCCGGCAACGAAATGAAGCTGCGGGCAGAGCTCGCGAGCGCGCCATCCGGCCATCCCGCCCCGCACGCCGAACGCCTTGGCCTCGTACGAGGCAGCCAGCACCACTCCGCCGCCGACGGCGATGGGCTTGCCGCGCAACGTGGGATCCAGCAGTTGCTCGACCGAGGCATAGAAGGCATCGAGATCGGCGTGGAGGATCGTGGCAGCCCCATCCATGCCCGCACCTGAAGTCGCCTCTCAGCACCGCTCAGACGAGAACATAAAGAGAACATTTGCCGATGATGTCAAGCCTCTTGGGCGCGAGCGTGGATCGACGCGGCGGCAGTACCGGCAATCGAGCGACCGATCAAAATGAGGCACGGTTCCGACCTCGGCAGGCTCGCGAGCGCCTCCGGAAGCCTGCTGACAGCGCGGCGGATGTGCCGGCTGCGCGCCGTGGTAGCGGCAACGATCGCCAGCGCCGGTGCCTCGGCATCGAGACCGGCATCGATGAGCTTGGGCAGCATGGCCGCGAACGTTCGCCCGCTCATGTAGAATGCCGTCGTCGTCGCGCCGTCGACCAATGCGTGCCAGTCATGGTCCGGCGCCCCGCCGCTGATGTCGTGTCCGCTGACGAGCTGCAGTCGGCGCGCGACGGCGCGGCCGGTCAGCGGGATCTGCAGCTCGGCGGCAGCGCCGAGAGCCGCCGTGATACCGGGCACGACCTCGACCGGGATGCCGGCATCCCGGCACGCCTCGATCTCCTCGGCGGCCCTGCCGAACACGAGTGGATCGCCGCCCTTGAGGCGGACGACGCGGCGGCCCTCGCCGGCGAGCTTCAGCATCAGCGCGTTGATGTCGTCCTGCCGGCACGAAGGACCGTTGCCGGCCTTGCCGACCAGCATGCGCTTGGCCTCGCGGCGGGCAAGCTCGAGAATCTCCGGGCTGACGAGACGGTCATAGAGGATGATATCGGCCGACTGCAGCGCGCGCAGGGCCTTCAACGTCAGCAGCTCCGGATCGCCCGGACCGGCGCCGACGAGCGCCACACTGCCGCCTGGATGTGAGGTGCGCAAAGCCGCACGCAAGAGCGTCTGCTCGTCCGGCGCATCGCGCGCGGCGAGAGCGCGATCGGCAAAGCGCCGCCAGACCTCGCGCCGTGCCGCGCCGAAGCCAAACCTCGCATTGATGTCCGCCCTGAGCCGCCGCGCCGCCGCCGTCCAGGCCGCGAGCGCCGGGTGCAGCAGGGCCTCGATCTTGGCGCGGACGGCCTGCGCCAGTACCGGCGCCGCCCCGGCCGTGCTGATGCCGATGACGAGCGGCGAGCGGTTGACGATGCTGCCGAAGCTGAAGGTCGAGGCCTTGGCGTTGTCGACGATGTTGACCGGCACGCCATGCTGTCGGGCGGCACACGAGAATGGCTCGGCGTCCGATCCTGCAAGCGCGCCGACGGCAACCGCGGCGTGGTGGAGATCAGCGCGCTGCCACTGGCGCCGGGTAATGGTGACGGTGCCGGCCGGCGGCGCAGCACTGAGCGCTTCGAGCTCGGGTGAGACTTCCTCGGTGAAGACCTCGACTTCGGCGCCGGCAGCAGCAAGCAGCTCCGCTTTCCACAGCAGCGCCTCGCCGCTCCCCGCCAGCACGGCCCGCCGACCCTGCAGGTCGAGGAAGACGGGAAGCACGGCCAGCGCACCCATACGCGGCGGTCTCGTTTCTCGCGGATCTATTGCTCGCATGTCTGCTACTCCGCCGCTTCGGCGAGCGGCTTCACTGAAGCCGAGGCAATACGCTTGAGCTCAGGCAGGCATGAGCCGCAGTTGGTGCCCGCGCGTGTGGCGATGCCGATCTCGGCTGCCGAGCATGCGCCGCCCGCGATCGCGCCTTCGATGCGGGTACGCCCGACCTGGAAGCAGGCGCAGACGATCGGACCATCGTCGGCGCCGCCGAGCGGACGCCCGGCAAGCAGCGAGCGGCGGTCCTTGCCGGCGATCGCCGGCAGATCGAAGCAGGACTTGAGCCATTCGATCGCAGGCAGCGCGGGAGAGGCGGCAGCGTAGAGCACCGCCTCGAGACGCCCGCCGTCGAGCAGCACGGCGCGGTACTGCTGCGTGCCTGCGTCCTCATAGCTGAGACGTTCGAGCTGCCGTCCGAACAGCTCGCTGACCAGTGCCTCCCAGCTCTCCGGGCTTGCATCGAGAGCGAAGAACGTCACGTGACCAGTGGCCATCGATGCGCGCGCCCAGTACGCCATGCGGGATGCGTCGAGGGGCCTCCGCGCGAGCACGAACCCGTAGTGGCGCATGGGAAGCGGAACGATGCGGGCCGGCGTGGCCTTGGCCTCGGGCTGGCCCGATACCGGGTCGGTGATCGGTTGCACCGCCGCACAGACGCGGGCTTGTGAGCTGTTCCAGCCCGACCAGTGGATTGGGACGAAGAGCGACCCGCGCTGCTGGTTGGTGCTCGTCATCACGCGCAGGACGGCTGCTCCATGCGCCGTCTCGATACGCGCGAGCGTACCCTGTTCGAGACCCAACGCGGCGGCATCGGCGGGATGGATCTCGACGAACGGCTCGGCGACATGGAGCGCCAGCCGCGGGCTCATTCCCGTGCGAGTCATCGTGTGCCACTGGTCGCGGACCCGACCCGTATTGAGAACGAACGGCCGGGCTTTCGAGGCCCTGCGCTTGAGCCGCCCGCGCTCGATGGGCAGCATCCGCGCCCGGCCCGACGGGAACGCGAACCGGCCGTCGCCGAACAGCCGCTCGGTACCCTCCCGGGCCCGGCGGACCGGCCATTGCACTGGGGAAAGGTCGTCGTAGTCGCCGTCGCTCAATGCTGACAGGCCGGACAGATCGAAGAGCCGCGTACCATGGTTCTCGAACGCCGACAGCCGGGCATGCTCGCGGAAGATGTCAGCCGGGGTGCGATAGGAGAAGGCACCGCCCCAGCCGAGGCGCCGCGCCACCTCACTCAATATCCACCAGTCGGGCCTGGACTCGCCTGGCGGCGGCAGGAAGGCGCGCTGGCGCGAGATCCTCCGCTCCGAGTTGGTGACGGTGCCGTCCTTCTCCCCCCAGGCGCACGCCGGCAGTCGCACATGCGCGATATCGACGGTGTCGCTGACGGCGATATTGTCGGAGACAACCAGAAGCTCCAGGCCGCGCATCGCCTCGCGCACATGGTCGGCACGCGGCAGACTGACCGCCGGATTGGTGCCGATCACCCAGAGCGCCTTAATGCGGCCGTTGGCGACGGCATCGAACATCTGTATGGCCTTCAGTCCCTCGGATTGCGCGAGGTTGGGCGCACCCCAGAAGCGGCGCACAAGATCGCGTTCGGCGCGCGAGTAGCCCATGTGCGCGGCGAGCACGTTGGCAAGGCCGCCAACCTCGCGTCCACCCATGGCGTTGGGCTGGCCCGTGAGCGAGAGCGGGCCCGAGCCTGGCCTGCCGACGCGGCCGGTGGCGAGATGGCAATTGATGATGGCATTGACCTTGTCGCTGCCCTGCGCCGATTGATTGACGCCCTGCGAGTAGCAGCTGACGACGCGCGTCATGTCCGCCCACCAGCGGTAGAATGTCTCGACGTCGGCGGCGGCGAGGCCCGTCTCGCGGGCGACGGTGCGCACGTCGGGAACCTGGGCGCGCGCCTCTTTCAGCGCTTCAGAAATTCCATCGACGTGATCCGCAACGTAGCGGCGGTCGATTGCATCATGCTCCGCCAGCCAGACGAGCAGGCCGTTCCAGAGCTGCGCGTCGGTGCCCGGCTTGATCGACAGGTGGAGATCGGCGCCTTCGGTGGTCGCGGTGCGGCGCGGATCGATGTTGACGACGCGTACGCCGCGCTCAGCACGGGCCACCTGGATGCGTTGGTAGAGAACCGGGTGGCACCAGGCCGTATTTGAGCCGACGAGGACGACGAGATCGGCGAGCTCGAGATCCTCATAGCTCTGCGGCACGATGTCGGCGCCGAACGCACGGCGGTGGCCGGCGACGGAAGAGGACATGCACAGCCGCGAGTTGGTGTCGACGTGCGGCGTGCCGATGAAGCCCTTGGCGAGCTTGTTGGCGACGTAATAGTCCTCGGTCAGCAGTTGGCCGGAGAGGTAGAAGGCAATGGCCTCCGGCCCGTGTGCGTCGATGATCCGCCTAAAGCCGCCGGCGACGTGATCGAGCGCCTCGTTCCAGCCGACGCGGCGATCGCCGATGGCGGGGTATAGCAGCCGGCCCTCGAGCCCGAGCGTCTCGCCGAGCGCCGTTCCCTTGGAGCACAGGCGGCCGAAGTTGGCCGGGTGCTCGGGATCGCCCGCGATGCTGACCCCCCCGGCGCCGTCCGCCGTGGCGAGGATGCCGCAGCCGACGCCGCAGTAGGGACAGGTGGTGCGCACGGCAGTTTGTCCCCTCTCCCCGCAAGCGGGGAGAGGGCTAGGGCGAGGGGCGGCCTCTAGCTCCGACGTTGGAATTTGCCGCTGCCCCTCACCCCGACCCTCTCCCCGCGCTGATGGAGCGCTCGGAGAGGTTGGCGACGCGCGGGGAGAGGGGGAAGGGGGCGCCATCAGTAAACGTCCGCCTGGTAGCGGCCAGCGGCCTTGAGGCCGGCGAGGAAATCCTTGGCGGTACTCTCGCTCTTGCGGCCGTGCGCCACCGCGATCGAGATCAGCGCTGTCTCGACGTCCTTGGCCATACGCTTGGCATCGCCGCAGACGTAGAAATGCGCGCCCTCCTCGAGCCAGGACCAAAGCTCGGCGCCAGCTTCGCGCATGCGGTCCTGCACGTAGACCTTCTGCTGGCCATCGCGCGACCAAGCGGTGGAAAGCCGCGTAAGCGTGCCAGCGGCGCTCAAGTTTTCGAGCTCCTCGCGATAGAAGAAGTGGGTGGCCTCGCGCTGATGGCCGAAGAACAACCACGCCTTTCCCGGCGCCTGCATCGCGTGCCGTTGCCACAGGAAGGAGCGGAATGGCGCGATGCCGGTCCCCGGACCGACCATGATGATGGGGACCATAGGATCGGCCGGCAGCCCGAAGCCGTGCGCCTTCTGCAGGTAGACGCTGACCTTGGCGCCGACAGTCACGCGGTCGGCGACAAAAGTCGAGGCGACGCCGAGACGTCTTCGCCCGGCGATGTCGTAGCGCACCGCATCGACGGTGAGATGGATCTCGCCCGGCGTCTTGAGCGGCGAGGACGAAATGGAATAGAGCCGCGGCTGCAGCGGCTCGAGGCATTCGAGGAACGCCTCGGGATCGGGATGGACCGGACCCAGGGTCTGGAGTGCCGCCAGGACGTCGAAGGTAGCCGCGTCCCCGTCCGGATCATCACCCTTGGCGAGCAGCTTCGCCTTCTTGCGGCTGGCGCCGCCCGCCAGGTAGCCGATCAGCTCGAACAACATGTCAGGAGCGGGACCCAGCGCGTAGTCCTCGATCAGCGCCTGGCGGAAGGTCTTGCCGCCGATCGGCAGATCGGCGGGCGCGCGCATGGCGGCAAGCACGGCGTCGGCGAGCGCCGGATCGTTGGTCGGAACCACGCCGAAGCTGTCGCCGGGTGCATAGCTGATGCCGGATCCCGAGATGTCGATGACGACGTGGCGCGTGTCCTTCTCCGACCCCGCACCGCAGATCGGCGTGGCCGAGCGAAAGAACGCGGTCACCGGCTGGTCGCGGGAATACCCCGGCTCGGCCGATTGTCTGGACTGCGCGGCGTCCTTGGCCTCGACCACAGCCACCGCAGGAGCCGGCGATGCGGGCACCTCCACCAGCAGCCGCTTCAGCATGCGGCTCGTTTCCTTGCCGCCCGGTACGCACAGATTGAGCTTGGCCTCCGTCCCGGCAGCGACCGCCGCCGAGTAGGTCTCGCATAGATAGCCGCACTGGCCGCAGTCCTGCTGCGCCATGGCGGCGAACAGGCGCCGCATGAGCGGCTTCCCGTCTGCCAGCTGCATGCGCTCCGCGATCGGCATCGCGGCATCGTGCCAGGGCGCCTCGTCCGCCTCGCCGCATCCGGCGAGCGCCATCGCGGCCGCGCCCGGCAGCTCGCCTGTCATCGGCGAAACTCCGGCCTGCGCGTCGAGCGACAGCAGTCCGGCGAAGAAGCCGTTGAGCCAGGCGCGCTGCTCGCGCGAGAACGGTGCGCCTTCGGGGATCACGGGCACGCTGCCCGCGCGGGCGTCCTGTCGCGTGTCCTGGATCGTCATCGGGCGCTCCTCTGAGCCTCGATCATTCCTTTCAACGTCTCGATCTCGGTTCGCCGGCTGAAGGCGAGGAATGTTTCGTCCGCACGGCCACGATTTGCGAGGTAGGCCCGGAGCACATCGGCTATCAGCGCCGGGCAGTCCCCCACCTTGACGTCACGATAGACCTCGCGGCCGATGCCGGCATCCACCCCGAAGCCCCCGCCGACATGCACGTGAAATCCTTCGATCGTGTCGTCGCTGTCGGGCAGCGGCACACGGCAGGCGATGAGCCCGATGTCGCCGATGTAGTGCTGCGCGCACGAGTTCGGGCAGCCGGTCAGGTGCACGTTGATCGGCGTGTCGAGCGCCACGTGCCCTTCGACATGCGCGGCAATCGCCATCGCCGTGTCCTTGGTATTGGAGGCGGCGAACTTGCAGCCCGTATTGCCGGTGCATGCGACGAGCCCCGCACGAATGCTCGATGCCTGCGACGTGAGCCCGATCGCCCTGAGCCGGCTCTCGACCTCTCCGGCCTTGTCTGCGGCAACGCCGGAGATCAGCAGGTTCTGCCAAACGGTGAGGCGGATATCGCCGTCGCCGAGATCCTGGGAAATGCACGCAAGCCCGCGCATTTGCGCAACCGTCATGCGGCCGACGGGCAGCGCCACACCGACCCACACGAGACCCGCCTGGCTCTGCGCATGCACACCGATGTGTGCCTGCCGCTGCTGCCGGTTGGGCTCGGCGACGCTCTCTGCCGGCACGCGCGTGAGCTGCCGGCCGAGCTTGGCGTCCACCGCGGCGAGGAACTTCTCGAAGCCCCACTCGTCCAGCACGTACTTGAGCCGGGCTTTCTTGCGGTCTGTGCGGTCGCCGTGATCGATGAAGACACGCACGATCGCGTCCGCCACGGCAACCGCGTCGGCAGGCTTGACGACAACCCCTGTCGGCCGCGCGAAGTCCCGGTGCCCGGTGATCCCGCCGAGCGCCAGGCGGAACCACACGCCGGCCTCGACGCCGGCGCCTTCGCTGACGCGCACCGCAGTGAAGCCGATGTCGTTGGTGTCCTCCAGCACCGGCACGGCGCCACCGCCGTCGAAGGCGACGTTGAACTTGCGCGGCAGACCGTAGAGCGAGCGGTCGTTGAGGATGTGGTGGTGCCAGGCACGGGCGTAGGGCCTGCTGTCGAGCAGCTCCTGCGGGTCGATGCCCGCCGTCGGCGAGCCCGTGACGTTGCGGATGTTGTCGGCGCCCGAGCCTTTGGCGACGAGGCCGATGTCGGCGAGCCCTTCCAGCACGGCGATGGCATTCTCGGCCGCGATCTCGCGCACCTGCAGGTTGGCGCGCGTCGTCACGTGCGCATAGCCCTTGCAGTTGCGATCTGCGATATCGGCGACGCCGGCGAGCTGCCAGTGCGTGAGGATGCCGTTCGGCACCCTGAGCCGGCACATGTAGGCGTTCTGCGCAGGGGCCACATAGAACAGGCCGTGGAAGCGCCAGCGGAAGTTGTCGACCCCCTTGGGGAACTGCCCCTTCCCGGACTCCGTCTTCAGCCGCGTGTAGGCGTCGAACGGGTGCTCCTCGCGCTTGGCCTTCTCCTCGGCCGAGAGCTTTCGGCCCTTGGCCTCGAAGCGCTCCATCGCCTCGAGGTGCGCGGCGTCGGGACCCGATTGCTCGGCGGCTGCCGCCCCGCCGCTTCCTGCGAGCGGCTTGAGGCCGGCCGCCGCGCGCGAGGCCTGCACGCCGGAGACGAAGCCCTCCAGATACCGTTTCTGCTCATCGTTGAAGTCCTGCGCGCTCATCAGGCCGCCTCCGCGAACGTCCGGCCGAACGCGAGCGCATTGCGGAAGGCGGCGACCGGCGCGCCGGAGCGGATCAGCTCGCCGTACCAGAGCGCATCGTCGGTATCGCCGACCAGCACGACGCCGGCGAGCCTGCCCTCACGCAGGACAAGCTTGCGGTAGGACGGAGCCCCGGCATCGCGCACGACGATTGCCTCGGCACCCGTGCCTTCGAAGTCGCCGGCCGAGAACATCGGCACGCCCGACACCTTGAGATTGGTCGCCGGAACCCATCCCCTGTATCCGACAGGTTGCCCGACGATGGCGGCGGCTGCCGCCCTTGCGTGCTCGTAGCAGGGCTCGACAAGACCGTGGCAGACGCCCTCGTGCTCGGCGCACTCGCCGATGGCGAAGATGCCAGGCACCGACGTCTGCATGTCGTCGTCGACGGCGATGCCGCGATTGACCTTCAAGCCGCCGCTACGCGCCAGCGCCGTCGACGGGCGCACGCCGACCGCCATCACGACCAGTCCGCAGGTGAGCACGGTCCCGTCCGCCAGCTCCACGGCCTCGACCGCCCGGTTGCCGCGCATCGCAACCGTGCGCGCACCGAGCAGCACCCGCACGCCCTTGGCCTCGATGGCATCCGCCAGCAGTCGCGCGCCCTCGGCGTCGAGCTGCCACTCCATCAGGCGGTCCATGACGTGGACGAGCGTCACGGCGAGACCGCGCCGTGCCAGGCCGCAGGCAGCCTCGATGCCGAGCAGTCCGCCACCGATGACGACCGCCGGGCGGCCCGTGCTCGAGAGCGCTTCGATGCATTCGATATCGGCAAGGGTCCGGAACACGGCGACCCCGTCGAGCCTGCTCCCTGG
>JBIOVC010000135.1:0-4571 GCA_044867545.1 Hyphomicrobiaceae bacterium
GCAAGCTCGGGCTTGCGGAACGAGCCCTGCATGTTCATGTGTCGCTCGAGGCTCGCTTTCACGGCCTCGGCGTCCATCGCCTCGCCGTCGTGAAACTTGACGCCCGGCCTCAGCTTGATGGTGACGATCTTGCCGTCCTCGGAGGTCTCGTGCGACAGCGCCAGCTGCGGCACGAGGTTGAGCTTCTCGTCGATGTCGAAAAGCTTGTCGCAGAGCGCGGCGAACACGATGCGGCCGACGTAGGTACGCGCGAGCGTCGGATCGAGCACATCCGGGTCCTCGGCCAAACCAATGCGCAGCGTCGTCTGGGCCGCAGCCGGCGCGCCCGTGAGCAGAACGGCGGCGAGCGCCGCACCGATGAGACCAAACCTCTTCATGCGACTGCCCTCCCGAGCTGGCGCGACACAGCGCGATTTTAGTCCTGCACTCCGGCATCGAACGCCCGAAACAGACGCTGCAGGCTCGGCGAGAACTCCGGGGCAGCAGCAGGCCCGGGCGGCATTGAGGAAACTATGTCACGCCACAGATGGCAAGCGGTGACATGGGCTTCGCCTATCGGAAGCTCGGGACGTGAGCGTTTGCAAACATCTTGAGCATAGGCGCAACGCGGATGGAGGTGGCAGCCGGGCGGCGGATCCAGCGCGCTCGGGGGATCGCCCGGCAGGATGCGCCGCTTTCGGCGCCCTTCGGCCGAAGGCACCGGCGCCGCCGACAACAGCGCATGCGTATAGGGGTGGCGCGGCTCGGCGAAAACGGCGTCACACGCGGCGGTCTCCACGATGCGCCCGAGGTACATGACGGCCACGCGCGAGGCGATGTGCTTCACCACCGCCAAGTCGTGGCTGATGAAGATGTAGGCGAGGCCCAGCCGCTGCTGCAGGTCCTTCAGAAGGTTCAGGATCTGGCTGCGGATCGAGACATCGAGGGCAGAAACCGGCTCGTCGCAGACGATGAGCTTGGGCTCCATCGCGAGCGCGCGGGCGATGGCGATGCGCTGGCGCTGGCCGCCGGAGAACTCGTGGGGGTAGCGCTGCGCGTGGTCGCCCTTCAGACCGACGATACGCAACAGGTCGGCCACGCGCTCGCGGCGGCCTGCCGGTGACAGGTCCGAGTGCAGCAGCAGCGGCTCGGCCAGCATCTCACCGACCGTCATGCGTGGGTTGAGTGAGCCATACGGGTCCTGAAATATGAGCTGGGCGCCGGCACGGGCCCGGCGCAGCTCGGTGGCCGACAGGGAAGCGAGATCACGACCTTCAAAGCACACCCGGCCGGCGGTCGGCTCGATCAGTCGCAAGGCGAGCCGGCCGACCGTCGACTTGCCGCAGCCGGACTCGCCGACCAGCGCCAGCGTCTCTCCGGCCGCTACTTCAAGCGATACACCATCGACAGCGCGCACGACCGCCGTGGACACTCCGAGCAGCGAGCGGCGCACCACGAAGTGCCTGGTGACGTTCTCGAGGGTGAGAAGGGGCGCGCTCATGCCACCAACGCCCCCAGCGGGGCCTTCCAGCAGCGTGAGAGATGCGCTCCGCCGAAGTCGGCGAGCGGCGGCGGCTCATTGCGACAGCGCGCATCGACGAACGGACAGCGGCTGGCGAAGCGACAGCCGACGAATGCGCTGGCGAGGCTCGGCACGATGCCGGCGATGGTGGCGAGGCGCTCGCGCCGCGTGCCGAGGTGGGGAATGGAGCCGAGCAGACCGACCGTATAGGGGTGCTCTGGGTTGGCGAGCAGGCGGGCGGTCGGCGCCCGCTCCACGATCTCGCCTGCGTACATCACCAGCACGTCGTCGCAGGTCTCCGCCACCACGCCAAGGTCGTGCGTGATGAGGATGATCGCCGCCCCCGTCTCCTCGCGCAGCTTCGCCAGAAGATCGAGGATCTGGGCCTGGATGGTGACGTCAAGGGCGGTGGTCGGCTCGTCGGCAATGAGCAGAGCCGGCGCGCACGCGAGCGCCATGGCGATCATGACGCGCTGGCGCATGCCGCCCGAGAGCTTGTGGGGATAGTCGTCGACGCGCATGCGAGGCGAGGGGATGCGGACGCGCGCCAACATCTCGACGGCAGCAGCACGTGCGGCCTTGGCGCCGAGCCCGCGATGGCGCATCAGGACCTCGCCGATCTGGTCGCCGACGGTGAAGCTCGGGTTCAAGGAGGTCATCGGCTCTTGGAAGATCATAGCGAGCCGGTTGCCGCGCAGATCCTGCATCTCGCGCTCGGGTAGCAGGCTCAAGTCCCTTCCCTCGAACACGACGGAGCCGGAAACTCGGGCACCGACCCTGGGCAGGAGCCGCATTATGGACAACGCGGTGACGCTCTTGCCGCAGCCCGACTCACCGACGATGCCGAGCGTCCTGCCGCGCTCGAGGGAGAAGCTGACGCCGCCTACGGCCTCGGTGCGCTCGCCGCGGTCACCCTCGAAGACGACGCGCAGATCCCTAACGCTGAGCAGTGGCGCAGCGCTCACTCATAGCCCTCCGCGATCGATTGGCTGATCAGCGCGTCGATATCGCCTCGGTCGACGAGGCCCGAGGGTCTGTCGCGGCGAGGCATTTGACGGCGGAAATGCACCCAGCGCTGGCGTGCAACCTCCTCCAGGCGCGCAAGCTCCTCCAGCGGGTCAGCGTGATCGTCGACCCGCAAGTCGTAGAGTGGATAGTCCTCGCCGTCGTGGACGAGCAGCGCCGCCGACTGCTTGCCCCGCTTGTCCCCGCCTGCGGCCTCGCCCGCCCGCATGGCGTGGATGAGACGCCGGGCGAACGGCAGGTCCAAGTGCGCCTCATAGGCGCGGGCGCTCTCGTCGAGGACGGCGGGACCGGCCAACATGTTGCCGGCAACCGAGAAGGACTCGCACAGGCGGTGACCACACCAGTCGATGCAGGCGTCTCCGGTATGAGCGGCGAAGCGGCCTTGCTGGTCCATGACATGGAGCTGGCGGTTGCGGCGCCCATCGTCGCCCGCAACGAGGCGCCGGATCACGTCGTCTGCGCTCTGCCCGGCCGCCAGCAACGCCAGGCCCGCAGGGCCGTAGTAGGGGTTCATGAACGCCTGAGAGGCGATCGCGCCGATGCCGGTCCTGACATGCGGCACCAACGCGCCCACGGCAAAGAACCTGGTGGCAACGGCAATGCCGATACGCCCAGTCCTCTCGTCACGGGCGATGATCGACCAAGTCATCTGCGGCGTCCCAGCCTGGTCATGCAGCGAGACCCTTCCGGATGGCGTTTTGACGACCGGAGCCATGCAATTCCGAATTCGATGCACCGTCAATAGCCGGAATTGGCATCTGATTCCTCGAACAGAAGCTCCGGCTTGCTATGGAAATCGATGTGCGGCCGCACCTGCTATGCGGTCGTGCAACATGGCAAGGATACGGGGAGCGCGAAAGGACGGGCGATGGAAGCCTACCGCGCGGCATGGTCCTCAACATACGGAGGCAGCCTTTGGTGGCCCGGACCAAGTCGTCTGGCCACCCCACCGCGATGACGATCAACGCATGTCTGCAATTGCGATACGCCGAACCGATTGAAATCCGTGGTGAGCCCGGATGGGATCGAACCATCGACACCCTGATTAAAAGGACGAAGTCAATATCTGAACTGAAGCGTTATCAATGAGTTGTGTGGGCGCCCGTTGCAGAATCTGCCCCTCGCTTCAGCACAGTGCAGCACTGACTCCCGCAGAACTCCCGCGGCTCTTGTCGCTGGTGGCCGGACGGGTTGACGTCTGCGTTGCCGAAGTGGGTTCACCGACCAAGTCGGTCACGGGCTACCAACGGCAGAGTGAAACAAAATCCCGCGCCGCCTGCCGTGCGGTACTCAGCCCAGATCGTGCGCGCGTTCGACAGTCCAAGACCTGTGCCTTGCTGCTTCGTCGTGCAGAACGGGGCGCGAGGCTGCCTTAGTGGTCAGCCTGAGGTTACGGATCACAGTGCCCGTCGCGGCCTGCAAGAACAACGCAGATGGCGCCGCTGGCCTACACCTTCCTGGCTCTGACTGGTCCAGAAACGGAGGTCAAGCCCACAAGCGGAAAATTCCTGTTTCCCATGGTCCAGTTTTCGGCGAGCAGGTCATTGAGCTTTAGGTATGCGCTCCAGCCGAGCGCAACCAGTATAGTGGCCCGAACAACGGTTCCTCGTCTCCGTCCCGACCCGTGTGCCGCGAGGCGACGACGCTCCAACCCGAGCTGAGCGCCCCGCTCTCTCGCCGCTCCTCGCCCGCCTTTTGCTAGGCCCCGCCCTCCCTCTCTAGAATCGGGCCCACGGCGCCAAACGCTGCGCGTTTTTCGGCATCCGTTATCGGGCGCTCGTCGTCCGTCGCCACCCGGACCGTCACCTGGCGGTGGGCGAATCTGATGCGCTCCTTCTCGAACAGCTCGCGAATACGTGCGTAGACCTTATTGCGTATGCCGAACTGATCTCCTGGCTTGGTCATGAACTTGACGCGCATGATCATGGCCGAGTCGTCCATCTCGATGACCCCTTGTCGGTCTGGGATTCCTGAAAGCTCATATCTACACCGCCCAAGCCACTATGGAGAGCCGGGTCACGTGCTTCCCATTGGACGTCTGTGG
>JBIOVC010000136.1:0-2498 GCA_044867545.1 Hyphomicrobiaceae bacterium
CGAACGGGCGCTGATAGATGCGTCCTTCCTCGGTGCGCGAGAACGGCACGCCGTAGTGCTCGAGCTCGTAGACCGACTGGGACGCGTTGCGGCACAGGTACTCGATCGCGTCCTGGTCGCCGAGCCAATCGGCGCCCTTCACCGTGTCGTACATGTGCCAGCGCCAGTCGTCGGGGCCCATGTTGCCGAGCGCGGCGGCGACGCCGCCCTGAGCGGCGACGGTGTGCGATCTGGTCGGGAACACCTTGGTGATGCAGGCGGTCTTCAGACCCGCCTCGGCTGCGCCGAGCGTCGCGCGCAGGCCCGAGCCGCCGGCGCCGACGACGATGACATCGTAGGCGTGGTCGGTCAGCGGGTAGGCTTTGCCGTTGAGCGAGGGAGCGGCCACCGAAGACCCGCTGCTCTTGCCGTTGGCCGGTTGCGTCATCTCTATTGCCTCAGCTCCCGAAAGCCAGCTTGAGCACCGCGAACGTGCAGGTCGCGCCGATCAGGATCGAAAAGAACGTGTTGAGCATGAGCAGCACGACCTTCGTGCCCTCGCTGTGCACGTAGTCCTCGATGATGGTCTGCATGCCGAGGCGCATGTGAATGGTGACGGAGAGCACGAGCATCAGCAGGGGAAGCGCGATGAGCGGGTGGGCGAGGGTGGCGGTGACGGTGGCGTGGTCGGCGCCCGCGAGCACGGCGATCAGCGCGACAAGCGGCGGCACCAGCAGGAGGTTGGCGACCGCGGTCATCCGCTGGCGCCAGAAATGATCGGTGCCTTCCTTGCTGGAGCCCAGGCCCCGGACGTTTCGCAATGGTGTCGCCATGGCCGCTCTCAAATCCCGCCGCGCAACTGCCAGGCGAGGATCCAGATCGCGGCAGTCAGCAGAACCGATAGAACAATAGTCGCTGCGCAGAGCGCGTTGACGACCGGCAGCGCAAAACCGCGGCCGGTGTCCCAGATCAGATGGCGGATGCCGCCCAGCATGTGATGGATCAGCGCCCAGGTGTAGCCAACGAGCGCGATCCTGCCGACGGGGATGCCGTAGACGCTGGCGCCGAACAGCATGCTGACGAAGTCGAAATAGGGCTTGCCGCTCGCCGCCGCGATCAGCCACCAGGCAAGGAGCAGGGTGCCGACGTAGAGCGCTGCGCCGGTGATGCGATGGACGATCGACATCACCATGTTGATCAGCGGGTAGTAGATCTGCAGATGCGGGGAAAGCGGCCGCGCGTGCTTCGCTCCGCTCGCCGATCCGGCTTGCGCCATGACTTCCAAACTCCCCAGCCTCGAACGACTCGACAAGCATACGCCCGCCGGGCACGGAAGCGGTGCGGCGCAGCGTCATGCCTGCCATGCGGCAGCGGGTAACTCCGGCGCCCAACTCCCGAGTCGTTCACGCGGTATAACGTGCACGGCGCCAGGCAGCAATGGATCGCTTAGGGCTCAGCGCGGCAGGATGCCCCAGAAGTCGAAATCGAGGATGATGCCGTCCTCGTAGGCGCCGGCCGAGGTGAGCCGGGGGAAGCCGGCGGGCGTGCGGTTCTTCAGTGCGACGAGGCGGAGCCTCAACGCGGCGATGTCCGTGCGGCCCGGGAGCTCGGCCTTCTCCAGCACCTCGGACCAGGCATAGACGGTATCGCCGCCGAAGCAGGGTGCGACGTGGCGGCCGGCGTTGATGGCGGCGATGTGGAAGCAGTTGGCGAGCCCGTTGAATGAGAGTGCACGGGCGAGCGAGATCACGACGCCGCCGTAGACGAGGCGGCGGCCGAAGCGGCCCTGGCCCTCGGTGTGCTGATTGAAATGCACCTTGGCGGTGTTCTGGTAGAGGCGGGTTGCGAGCTGGGGCTCGGCTTCCTCGAGCGTCATGCCGTCGGCATGGTCGATGCGCTCGCCGACCTCGTAGTCCTGCCAGCGATGGGGGGCGCCGGCTGAAGCGAAATCGTAGGCGGCAAGCTCGAGCGGCGGCACGGCTCCGCCGATCGTCGCCGGGTCGACGCGGTCGGCGAGCTTCGGCACGACCGGCTCGGGCGCGGCGGCGGCCTTGTCACGCTTGCGGATCATCACCCAGCGGACGTATTCGAGCACGGTCGCGCCCGACTGGTTCTCGCCCTTGGAGCGCACGTAGACGATGCCGGTGTCGCCGCTCGCGTTCTCCTTGAGGCCGATCACCTCGGAGGTGGCGCGCAGCGTATCGCCCGGATAGACCGGACGGAGAAAGCGGCACTCGGCGTAACCCAGGTTGGCGACGGCGTTGAGCGAGAGATCGGGCACCGTCTTGCCGAACACGGTGTGGAAGACGAGCAGATCGTCGAGGGGTGCGCTGGGGTAGCCGATGGCGCTTGCGAACGCGTCGGCGGACTGCACGGCGAAGCGCGGCCCGTAGAGGCTCATGTAGACGGCGGCATCGCCGACGGTGACAGTGCGCGGCGTCGCGTGGCGAAGGACCTGGCCGAGGCGGAAGTCCTCGAAAAAGTTACCGAGGCTCGTCTTGCTCGCAGTCATGGCCGGC
>JBIOVC010000137.1:0-2676 GCA_044867545.1 Hyphomicrobiaceae bacterium
CCAGCAGCACGCCGTAGGCGGCCTGGAATTCCACCTCGGCCGAGGCGTTGGAGCGGTTGCCGAGCTTGTCCTTGAGCCGCTGCAGCTTGAGGCCGTTGACCGAGCCGTCGGGCAGGAACCGCGGCAGCAGGAAGCAGGAGAGCCCGCCCGGCGCCTGGGCGAGCACGAGGAACGCATCCGACATCGGCGCCGACATGAACCACTTGTGCCCCGTCAGCACATACTCGGCGCCCGGCCCGCCGCCGGATACCGCCTCGGCCTTCGTCGTGTTGGCGCGCACATCGGTGCCACCCTGCTTCTCGGTCATCCCCATGCCGAAGGTGACCGCGGTCTTCCGCGGTGCGGGCTCGAAGCGCCGGTCGTACTCGCGCGAAAGGATGCGCGGCAGCCAGGCGTCCGCGAGGCTCGGTTGCAGGCGGAGCACCGGCACGGCGGCGTTGGTCATGGTGATCGGGCAGCAGTGACCCGCCTCGGTCTGCGCCGTCATGTAGAATGCCGCCGCGCGCGCGACGTTGGCGCCGGATGCTGAAGGTTCCCACACCGAGCAATGGAGGCCGGCCGCCATGCTCCGCTGCATCAGCGCGTGGTAGGCCGGATGGAACTCGACGATATCGAGACGCCGGCCCTTGGCGTCATGGGTCTTGAGCCGCGGCGGGTTCTCGTTGGCAAGCCGCCCGAGCTCGAGCGCCTCGCGGCTGCCGGCCCAGGCGCCGACCTCGGTGAGCCGCTCGCGGGCGCCTGCCGCCCCCTCGCGCGAGACGGCGTCCTGCAGCGCCCGATCGGAGAGGAACAGGTTGACGTCCTCGAACGGCGGGCTCTGGTTGAGGACCTCATGCGTCGCGAAAGGGGAGGTCATGCGCGATCCTCAGGCTCGATTCCCGATTCCCGCCAGTATATCAGCCGAATGCCATCACGAAGCCTCCACTTGCAAAGCAACAGGCGCCACTTACGTTGCCTAGCGCCGCCACAGAAGGGTCACGAGACATGCAGCAGTCGATCGCCGCGCTTCCACCGATCGAGAAAGATCTCACGCCCCGCCCGGTCGATTCCGGCGTCCGCATCGGCCATGTGCACCTGAAGGTGGCCGATCTCGACCGCGCGCTTGGCTTCTATTGCGGCGTGCTCGGCTTCGAGCTGAAGCAGCGCTACGGGAGCCAGGCGGCCTTCGTCGCAGCCGGCGGCTATCACCATCACATCGGTCTCAACACCTGGGAGAGTCGCGGCGGCTCGCCGCCGGCGCCGGGCACCACCGGCCTCTATCACGTTGCGATCCTCTACCCGAACCGCGCCGCTCTGGCCGACGCTTTGCGGCGGCTCAAGGCGGCAGGGATCGCGCTGACCGGTGCCAGCGACCACGGCGTGAGCGAAGCCCTCTACCTTGACGACCCCGACGGCAACGGCGTCGAGCTCTACCGGGACCGGCCCGAGGCCGAGTGGCCGCGCGCGGCGGATGGGCACCTCGACATGTTCACCCGCCCGCTCGATCTCGAAGGGCTACTGCGCGAGGCCGCGTAAGGCTCATTCGCTGTAGAGCCGCCGATGCGTGACGGACAGGTCATCGCCGACCGGCGTTTCCTCGATCAGCTCCGCGGCAGGCGCGGTGTGAAACGACAGGCACACAAGCGTCTCGGGCCCGATCACGATGCGATGCCAGGTGTCGGGCGGGATCGAGATGCACCGGCCCTCCGGCCCGGCTCCCGCATCGATTGGACACTGCTCCCACACGCCGTGACGAAGGACCTCGAACAGCGCGGCACCGCCGAGCGCGATCGAGCGCTGATGGCTGTTCGGATGGCGCTCGCTGCCGAACGTCGCCCCGGCCCTGAGCGCGAACACCCAGCACGACTTGACCTCCGGCGGAGCCTCGGCGCCGAACAGGTCGGCGTCTAGCGGCTCCCATGCCTGCGGGCTCTCCGGCGCGCGGGTGAGCGCCTCCGTCAGCCGTTGGATTACCGGCGCAAGTTTTCCCGCCGTCGCTTCGTCCGCAACGAGGCGAAGCAGATCGGAAAGCACGGCGTCTTTCACTGCTGCGGCCATGGTTGCGGTCGAGCCTAGCACGGGGACCTGGGCCTGCGACAACGCTCGCGCACCGTGATATGGCCGAGCCATGAAATCCGCTTCGATTCGCATCATCGGCATTGATCCGGGCTTGCGGCGCACCGGCTGGGGCGTGATCGAGTCGGACGGCGTGCGGCTCGGCTACGTGGCGAGCGGCGTCATCACCTCCGACAGCGGCGAGACGCTCGCCTATCGCCTGCGCGAGCTCTACGAGGGCATCGCCGGCGTGATCGCGAGCTTCAAGCCCCACGAGGCCGCGGTCGAGGAGACCTTCGTCAACGACAACCCGCGCGCCACGTTGAAGCTCGGCCAGGCCCGCGGCATGGCATTGCTGGCGCCCGCGCTCGGTGGTCTGCAGGTCGCCGAGTATCCGCCGAACCTCATCAAGAAGGCGGTGACCGGCACCGGCCACGGCGAGAAGCGGCAGATCCAGGCGATGGTCGGTTTCCTGCTACCGAAGGCCAGGTTCGAGAGCGCGGACGAGGCCGACGCGCTCGCCATTGCCATCTGCCACGCCAACCACCGCTCGAGCCCGCAGGCGCTCGCGGCGCGCGCAGCCCGAACGGAGTTGATGCGGTGAGTTACAGCTCGCAGCCGAGCACCGTAGGCCTCCCCTCC
>JBIOVC010000138.1:0-2511 GCA_044867545.1 Hyphomicrobiaceae bacterium
GCGTGCTCAGCATAATGGCGAGCTGCGGGATGTACGACTTCTCGGGCGAATGGGTCTACCGGGTCGGCCTGCCGGCGAAGAGCGGCGTCGGCGGCGGCATCATGGCGGTGCTGCCCGGCCAGTTCGGCTTCGGCGTGTTCTCCCCGCTGCTCGACAAGCACGGCAACAGCCACCGCGGCATCGAGGTCTGCAAGGAGCTGTCGCGGCGCTTCCACCTGCACGTCTACGATACGCATTTCGCGGCCAACAGGATCCTGCGGCGCACGTACCGCTGCGACACGGTATCGTCGAAGCGGCTGCGCGGCGTGCGCGAGCGCCAGGTGCTCGACCGCGAGGGCGGCCGCATCATCGTCTACGAGCTGCAGGGTGCCTTGCATTTCGCGACCGCCGAGCAGTTGCTGCGCCGGATTCCGAACGACCTCAATCGCACCTCGTTCGTGATCCTCGACGGGCGCCGCGTCGGCCGCGCCGACCGCAGCGCGCTGCTGCTGCTGCGCGACCTCGGACGCTCGCTCGAGAGGCACGGCGCGCGGCTCTTGTTCGCGAGCCTCAACGACCGCATCAAGGCCGACTGGCTGGCGCTGCAGGACGAGCCCGATCCAGCGCTTGCCGCGCTCGATCTCGATCTGATGGTCGAATACTGCGAGGACCAGCTGATCGCCGAGGTCGAGCCGTCGGCACGCACGAGCGGCGACACGCTGGCGCTCGGCGAGATGGACATCCTGCGCAAGCTCACGCCTGCGCAGGTGGCCCGGCTCGAGCCGCACATCGAGCGCGCGAGCTATGCCGCCGGCGAAGCAATCATCCGCGAAGGCGATGCGGCCGACCGGCTGTTCATGCTCGCATCGGGCACGGCGACGGTCAGCTCCCAGCTCGACGACGGCAAGCGCAGCGCGCGGCTCGCCGCGTTCGGCCCGGGCGTCACGTTCGGAGAGTTCGCCCTGTTCGACGGCGGCCGAAGGACCGCAGACGTGATCGCCGCGGACGCGGCGAGCTGCTACGTGCTGACCTTCGCTCGACTGGCGGAGCTCGAGAAGAGCGAGCCGGAAGTGCACCATCGCATCATCTTCGAGCTCGGCCGCATCCTGTCGGACCGGCTCCGCCGGGTCAGCGCCGAGGTCAAGGCGCTGCTCTAGCCCCACCGTCCGCGTCGCTGTGGGCGCCGCTTCCACTGTCGTCCAGCTGTCATCGAGCGCCAATATGGTCCCGCCCGACTTTGTCTCTCGACCGGGATTGGAGGGGATTTCATGCGGACTGGAATTGCGCTCGCGGCCGTGCTGATCAGCAGCGTCGCCGCCGAGGCTGCCGACTTTCAGGTGCTGACGAGCAAGGACCCGAAGCTCGCGTGGAAGTCGGTGGAGCTGCCGGGCGGCAAGACCGCCAACTACACGCTCGGCATGCGCCGTCGATCTACAAGGTCGAGCTCGACCGCGCGGCCGGGACCTTCAAGCTGCTCGACGTGATCCCGATCAAGACGAAGTCCGGGCGGCCGGTGAAGGGGCTGCTCAACCCGCAGACCAAGGCGACGCGCGACACCGGCATGGACCTTGCCGGCAACACGCTGCCCTATGATCCCGACAACGTCGACCTCGAGGGCATCGTCAAGCTCAGCGACGGCACGTTCTGGATCGGCGAGGAGATGGGGCCGTCGATCGCCCATGTCTCCTCGGACGGGCGGCTCCTCAAGCGCTACGTGCCGGCGGACGCGGCCGAGGACTACAAGGCCTCCGAAGCCGAGATCGTTGCCAGCCTGCCGGCGATCCTCTCCAAGCGCCAGGGCAACCGCGGCATCGAGACGATCGCGATCTCGCCGGACGAGGCGTTCCTCTACTTCATCATGCAGAACCCGCTCGCGAACCCCGACGCGAAGGCCTACCAGCAGGCGAAGAACACGCGGCTGTTCAAGATGGGGCGTGCCTCGGGCAAGCTCATCGGCGAGTACGTCTACCAGCTCGACGATCCGCAGAGCTTCGGGCTCGATCCTTCGACCAAGCAGAACGACCCGCGGATCTCGGAGCTGACGGCGCTCGGCACCGACCGGCTGCTGGTGCTCGAGCGGACCGAGGGGACGACGAAGCTTTACGAGATTACCCTCGCGGGTGCGACCGACATCCTCAATGGCAAGTGGGACGATGTCGCGACCACCCTGTCGCTCGAGCAGCAGAACGATTTGGGTCCGCTCTCGATCGTGTCTGTCAAGAAGACGCTGCGCTTCGATACGGCCAAGGACATGAAGGACGCTCCCGTCAAGATCGAGGGCGTGACGTTCCTCGGCGACGGGACGATGGCGCTCATCAACGACAACGACTTCGCCATCACCGGCGCCGAGACCAGCATCGTCCTCGTCAAGGGCGCGGTCACCGCCGATCCCGCCGTTTACAAGAAGTGATCGAGCGAGATCGGGCCGCCGCCGTGGACGAGGAAATAGGCCGCGGCGGCGGTCCACAAAGCCGTGTACTCCACGCCGAGCGTGTTCCAGAACCAGCCGCCGACGCGCCAGCGCTCGAAGCA
>JBIOVC010000139.1:0-7736 GCA_044867545.1 Hyphomicrobiaceae bacterium
GCAGCCGCACATCAAGCCCGGCAAGACCATGGTCTACGAGTGGCAGGTGAAGAAGAGCGGCACCTTCATGTACCACCCGCACGCCGACGAGATGGTGCAGATGGCGATGGGCATGATGGGCTCGTTCGTCGTGCATCCGCGCGATACCAAGTTCATGCCCGTCGACCGCGACTTCGTGTTCCTGCTTGCCACGTTCGCCATCGAGCCCGGCACCTACGTGCCGAAGATCAACGAGATGACCGACTTCACGCACTGGACCTTCAACTCGCGGGTGTTCCCCGCGATCGATCATCTCGCCGTGCGCAAGGGCGACCGCGTCAGGGTGCGCATCGGCAATCTCACCATGACGGCTCACCCGATCCACATGCACGGCTACCACTTCTCCGTGACCTGCACGGACGGCGGATGGGTCGCGGAGAGCGCGCGCTGGCCGGAAACGACCATCGATGTGCCCGTGGGCGCCATGCGCGCCTACGAGTTCGTCGCCGACGAGCCGGGCGACTGGGCGCTGCATTGTCACAAGTCGCACCACACCATGAATGCCATGGGTCACAACGTGCGGACCTATATCGGCGTCGACCAGAGGCAGGTCAGGGGCACGATCAACCGCCTGGTCGGCGGGGACTACATGCCGATGGGCTCCCAAGGCATGGCCGAGATGGGCGAGATGGAAATGGCGGCGCCGGACAATACGCTGCCCATGATGACCGGCTTCGGCCCGTTCGGGGCGATGGAGATGGGCGGCATGTTCACCGTGGTGAAGGTGCGCGATGGGCTGGCGGCCGGTGACTACAAGGACCCTGGCTGGTACCAGCATCCCCAGGGGACGGTCGCCTACGAGGCAGAGGGTGTGCAGCCCCCGTCGGCCAGCGCGCCGGCTCAGCCGCCGGCCAAGGCGTCCGGATCGGCGCCACAGCCCAAGCGCAACAACACGCCAGCACCCAAAGCCGGTCATCACTGACCGGTTCGAAACCCCTTTTTTTCATCCAACCGTGGAGATCTCTATGCCAGGCCTCGTTCGCAGTATCGTTCTCGCATCGGCCGTCGTGTGCGCTGCGGCTCTCACCCAAAGCGTCGGCTTGCATCGGCCCGCCCTGGCCCATTCGGACGGCCATGCGTTTGCGGCCGGCGAGCCGGGCGATCCCAAGAAGCCGTTTCGCGTCGTCGCGATCGACATGACCGACGGCCCAGGCACCATGACCTACAGCCCCAATCGGATCGATGTGCGCAAAGGCGAGCAGATCAAGTTCGTGCTCAAGAATACCGGCTATCTCGCGCACGAGTTCCTGATCGACTCGTACGAGAACAACGCCAAGCACAAGATCCAGATGGAGAAGAACCCCGAGATGGAGCACGACGACCCCAACGGCAAGCGCGTGGAGCCCAAGAAATCGGCCGAGATCCTGTGGCGCTTCACCAAGGCGGGCACCTTCGAGTTCGCCTGCCTCATCCCGGGCCACTACGAGACCGGCATGAAGGGCACCGTTGTCGTCAAGTGAGGGAGCCCTGCGCCGGGAAGGCGCGTTGAGAGTACAAGCACACAGTCGGAAGGAAGCAGAAAATGCGTAAGGCGAAACTCGTTCTGGCCGCCGCAATCGGTCTTGCCGCCCTGCCACTCGCAGCCCTTGCCCAGATGGTGGATGGCGAGGTGACAAAGGTGGACGAGTCTGCGGGCAAGATCACCATCAAGCACGGCCCGATGAAGAAATTCGACATGGACAGCGGCATGACGATGGTGTTCCGCGCCCAGGACCCCGCCATGCTGAAGCAGGTGAAGCCCGGCGATAAGATCAAGTTCGATGCCGACAAGATCAACGGCCAGTTCACTGTGACGAAGATCGAGAAGGCCAAGGAATAGGAGCCGGCGATTCGCTTGCCGTGCGGCGGACTGGCGGCCCTCCGAGCCGCGGCCAGGGCACATCGAGCCGGTCCGCCTCCCGCCTCACAATGTCACGCTGCGCAGCCTGAGTGCGTTGCCGATCACGCTCACCGAAGAGAGCGCCATGGCGACCGCCGCGACGATGGGTGACAGCAGCAGCCCTGTGAACGGGTAGAGTATGCCGGCTGCCACGGGCACGCCCGCAGCATTGTAGATGAAGGCGAAGAACAGGTTCTGCCGGATGTTGGACATGGTCGCGGCCGAGAGCCTGCGCGCGCGCGCAATGCCGTTGAGATCGCCCTTGACGAGCGTGACCCCGGCGCTCTCCATGGCGACATCCGTGCCCGTGCCCATGGCGACGCCCACATCGGCGGCTGCAAGGGCCGGCGCGTCGTTGACGCCGTCGCCGGCCATGGCCACGGCGCGGCCTTCCCGGCGCAGGCGCTCCACGACCTTGCTCTTGTCCTCGGGCAACACCTCGGCCTCCACTTCCGCGATGCCGAGCTTCGCTGCCACCGCTTTCGCCGTGGTGGCGTTGTCGCCGGTGAGCATCACCACGCGAATGCCCGCCTCCCTGAGGGCTGCCAGGGCACCGGGCGTCGTGCTCTTGATGGGGTCGGCAACGGCGATGACGCCGGCGGCTTTGCCGTCGATGGCCACGAAGATGGCGGTCGCGCCCTCCTGACGGAGCTTGTCGGCCTCGGCAGTCAGCGCTCCCACGTCGATGCCAGAGTCCTTCATGATGCGCGCGTTGCCAATCGCCAGGCGGCGGCGCTCGACCGTGCCCGTGACGCCCCTTCCGACCGGCGCGTCGAATTCTGTGACGTCCGCTAGCGTCAGATTGCGCTCCTGCGCGGCGGCAACGATCGCTGCGCCCAGCGGATGCTGGCTGCTCCGCTCGAGGCTGGCCGCCAGGCGGACAACGTCCGCCTCGTTGAAACCGGGAGCGGTGCGGACCGCCACCGCTTTCGGCTTGCCTTCGGTCAGCGTTCCGGTCTTGTCGACGACGACGGTATCGATCCTTTCGAAGCGCTCCAGGGCCTCGGCGTCCTTGATCAGCACCCCGCCCTGTGCACCGCGTCCCACGCCCACCATGATCGACATGGGCGTTGCCAGTCCGAGGGCACAGGGGCAGGCTATGATCAGGACCGAGACGGCCGCGATCAGGCCGAACGTCATGCGCGGCTCCGGCCCCCAGATCGACCAGGCGAAGAAAGCGGCGACCGCGACAACGATGACGAGCGGTACGAACCAGCCCGAAACCCGATCGGCGAGGCGCTGGATCGGCGCGCGGCTCCTCTGCGCCTGCGCCACCATCTGCACGATCTGCGCGAGCATGGTCTCGCGCCCGACCTTCTCGGCGCGCATCACGAAGCTGCCGCTCTGGTTCATGGTGCCGCCGATCACCTTGGAGCCGGCCTCCTTGGTGACTGGCAGGGACTCGCCGGTGACCATCGATTCATCGATGGAGCTGCGGCCCTCCAGAATCTCGCCATCGACAGGCACGCTCTCGCCGGGCCGCACCCGCAGCCGGTCGCCCTTCAGCACGTGCTCCAGGGCGACATCCTCGTCGTTGCCGTCAGCGGCAACGCGCCGCGCGCGCTTGGGCGCGAGGTTGAGCAGGGCCTTGATCGCCCCGCTCGTCTGCTCGCGGGCCTTCAACTCGAGCACTTGGCCCAGCAGCACCAGCACAGTGATGACGGCCGCCGCCTCGAAATAAACGGGCACAGCGCCTTCCATACTCCGGAAGGCCGCAGGGAAGACATCGGGCAATGCCGTCGCAATCACGCTGTAGACCCAGGCCACGCCGGTGCCCATGGCGATCAGCGTGAACATGTTGAGGTTGCGGGAGACGACGGAAGCCCATCCGCGCACGAAGAAGGGCCAGCCGCCCCACAGCACCACCGGCGTGGCGAGGATGAGTTGTCCCCAGTTGGACGACCGCTGCCCCAGAAGCATGTGCAGGCTCGTCAGGTGCCCGCCCATCTCGAGTGCGAGCACAGGAACGGTGAGCGCGAGGCCGATCCAGAACCGGCGCGTCATGTCGAGGAGCTCGGCACTCGGACCAGCTTCCGGGCTCGCCTCCGCAGGCTCCAGCGCCATGCCGCAAATCGGGCAGAAGCCGGGCCCCACCTGCCGGACCTGAGGGTGCATGGGGCAGGTATAGATCGTGCCGGCCGGTACAGGCTCGGCTTGCAGCTGCGCCGGCGAGAGGTATTTCTCGGGCGAGGCTGCGAACTTCTCGCGGCAGCCCGCCGAGCAGAAGTAGTAGGTGCGCCCCGAATAGACGGTGCTGTGCATGGCCGTATGCGGATCCACCTGCATGCCGCACACGGGATCCTTCACCGCGCCTTCAGCGGCAGGTCCGGGCTGGTGACGATGGCGCGCATGCGCTTCGCGGTTGCGATGCGGCAGCGTCTCGGGCGCGTGCCGATGCGGGCTCATGACGACCTCCTCAAGCTCCCGATCGGAGCCGATCTTGCCATTGACATATATACCCCCGTGGGGTATTTGGCAACCATGCTGAAGCCCACCAAGGAATCGTGCCTGAGACGGCTGAGCCGGATCGAGGGCCAGGTGCGCGGCCTCTGCCGCATGGTCGAGGAAGACCGCTACTGCATCGACGTCATCACCCAGATCGCCGCCGTGCGCGCCGCGCTCAGGCGCGTGGAGCACGAGATCCTGCGCGATCATGTCGGCCACTGCGTCAAGGAGGCGATCCGCAGCGGCAGCGCCAAGGATCAGGAACGCAAGATCGAGGAGCTCATCGAGGTCCTTGACCGTTCCAACGGTTAAGCGGATTCTCTTCGTTGACCCAACGCTAGCAGAACGTGCAAGAACCATTGGGGGGAACATATGAGGTCGCTTTGCCTACGGGCTCGCGCCCGTCCTTCAATCCTGGGCGGCTTCGTTGCTCGCACGTTGCTGCTGACGTCCTTGATGTTCGCCTGCGGAAGCGTCGCCGCCCAAGACCGATCCTTTGACTTCGCCCTGATCGGCGACATGCCCTACACCAAGGTGCAGGAGCGCGAATACCAGCGCGTGCTCGAAGCGCTCAACGCCGCGGACCTCGCTTTCGTCGCCCACATCGGCGATTTCCAGTTCGATGCGCGCCCGTACAATCAGAACCCGGCAAGCGCATCGATGCCCTGCGTGGATGACAACTACAAGGCGATCCTCTCTTCCTTCCAGAGCATCCGCCACCCATTCATCCTGACGCCCGGCGACAACGACTGGACCGACTGCTGGCCCCTGCAGGCGCAGAAGGTCGATCCGCTGGAGCTGCTCGCCAAAGTCCGCACTATGTTCTTTCCCGAGGAACGCAGCCTCGGGCAGCGGCCGATAGCAGTGAAAAACCAGTCTGCCGATCCGACGTTCTCAAAGTTCCGCGAAAATCTGCGCTGGAGCATGGGAAGCGTGACGTTTGTCACCGTCCACATCGTCGGCAGCAACGACAATTTTGGTCGCACGCCGGAGATGGACGCCGAGCATCTGGAGCGCAAAGCCGCGAATATCGGCTGGATCAAGCAGGCGTTCGCCGAGGCCAAGGCCGCCAACAGCCGTGGCGTCGTGATTCTGACGCAGGCTAATCCGGGATTCGAGAACTTCTGGCCGCCCGCCGCTAAGACGCGGTACTTCATTCCGTTCATTCCGCGCGGGCAGGCGCTTCCCAATCCCACGACCGCCTTCGGCGACTACATCCAGACTCTCGCGGACGAGTTGGAGACGTTCGAAAAGCCGGTCGTCTTCCTCCACGGCGATACCCATCTGTTCCGCATCGACAAGCCGCTCTTCAGCAAGAAGACCAACCGGTTGTTCGAGAACTTCACGCGCGTCGAGACGTTTGGATGGCCTGACACCCACTGGGTGCGCATCACAGTCGATCCTGCCGACCGGCAGCTCTTCCGCTTCAAGGCTGAAATCGTACCGGAGAATGTGGTCAACCGGCGGAATTGAAAGAACGAGGCCCGCCGGAGCGCTGGACCACACAGGCTCGTGGCCTAGCTCGGCGCGATCCTGGCCGTCAGGGCGGCCTCGCTCAGCATCTCGCGGACGGGGGCGGGCTGCGTACGCTCGACCGCATGACCGTTGGCGACAGCGGGGCGGTCGGTGGTGTAGAAATCGCCGAGCACCAGCACGTCCATGCCGCTCTTGAGGTAGCAGGCGATGGCGTCCGCCGGCGAGGCCACGATCGGCTCGGAGCGGTTGAAGCTGGTGTTGAGCAGGACCGGCACGCCCGTGAGGCGCCCGAACGCCTCGATCAGGGCGTAGTAGCGCGGGTTCGACGAGCGCTCCACCGTCTGGATGCGGCCGGTGCCGTCCACGTGCACCGCGGCCGGGATGCGGTCGCGGCTCTCGGGGCGGACGCGCGGAGCGAGCGTCATGAACGGGTCGGGCTGGTCGATCTCGAAAAACTCCGCCGCCCGCTCCACCAGCACCGCCGGCGCGAACGGCCGGAACGGCTCGCGCTGCTTGACCTTGGCGTTCAGCACATCGCGCATCTCGGGCCGGCGCGGATCGGCCAGGATCGAGCGGTTGCCGAGCGCCCGCGGCCCCATCTCGAACCGGCCCTGGAACCAGCCGACGATCCTCCCATCCGCCAGGTCGCGCGCCACCCGCGCAATGAGCTGCTTCTCGTCCAGCCGGCGGTAGCGCAGCCCGGCGGCCGTGAGCGCACCGACGATCTCGTCCTCGCCGTACGCCTTGCCGAGGAGGGCATGCTTCAGCTCGAAGCCGCGGGCGCGCCCCAGGTCGTGGTGGTAGTGCCACAGCGCGCTGCCGAGCGGCGCGCCGGTGTCCGACGCGCACGGCGGCACCCACAGGCGCCGCACGTCGGTGTGCTCCAGGATCTTGGCGTTGGCCACGCAGTTCAGTGCCACGCCCCCGGACAGGCACAGGTCGCGCTGCGGATGGCGCTTGAGGAGCGTGCGCACCCGGTGCAGCACGATCTCCTCGGTGACGGCCTGCACCGCGAAGGCGATGTCGCGGTGCCGGTCGGCGATGGGCTCGCCCTTCGCCCGCGGCGGCCCGAAAGTGTCGAGGAACTTGCGCCTGAAGGGGTGGAGCTGGCCGTAGATGTCGTAGCTGAAGTAGGCCATGTTGACGGCATAGCCGCCATCCGGCGTCGGCCGGATCACGTCGCGGAAGCGCCCGACGTAGGTGTCGCCGCCGTAAGCGGCGAGCGCCATCACCTTGCCCTCGTCGCCGAAGCCGGCAAAGCCCAGGTACTCGGTGACGAAGGTGTAGACGAGACCCGCCGAGTTCATGATGCCCGTGGACCACAGGCGCTCCAGCCGGTTGCCGCGGCCGACGTAGGCGCTCGACGAGCAGTCGTCGCCGTAGCCGTCCATCACCAGCACCAGCGCCTCCTCGAACGGCGACACGAAGAACATGGCCGCGTGCGCGTGATGGTGAGGCACGTTGACGATCGGCGGAAACGCAGACACGCCCAGACGCCTTCTCATGTTCCGTTTCAGGAAGTGGTTGAGAAAGACGATGTCGTTCTTCTGCGAAGTGTGCGACCTGGGGAGCGCGAGCGAGAGACTGAGCGGAAAGCGGCGCAGCAGGAGCGAGGCGAAGGTCCGGCGCAGGAGCCCCAGGTTCCACGGCGTCGTGACGACATCGATGTCTTCGATGCCGAGCCCCAGCTCCTCCAGACCGGCGATCAGCCCGCGCCGCGGGAACCTCTTCGTCCTCTTGTCGCGATTGAACCGCTCCTCCTCAAGGACCAGCTCGGGCACACCGTCCTTGAGGAAGGCCACGCCGCTGTCGTGGGTCTTGGCTACGATCCCGAGAATTCGCAAGGCTCGAACACCGCTCAGCTGAACTCGGTCGGATGAGGTATGCCGGCGGCGTC
>JBIOVC010000140.1:0-9314 GCA_044867545.1 Hyphomicrobiaceae bacterium
TGCTCCATCGCCTCGATTGCCGCCTCGATGATGCCGGCGAGCGCGCCGCGCCAGCCGGCGTGAGCGGCCGCGACCACCTTGGCATGTCCGTCGGCGATCAGGACCGGAGCGCAGTCGGCCGCCAGCACGCCGACGACGAGCCCCGGCGTGCGGGTGACTACGGCGTCGGCCCTCGGCAGATGCTCGCGCGGGATCGCGGCGTCGACGATGACCGCGGTGGCGCTGTGCACCTGATAGAGCGTCACAACCTCGCGGCCGGCGAGGGCACGCGCAATCCGGGCGCGGTTCTCGGTCACGCGAACGGCGTCGTCGTGGGAGCCGAGGCCGCAGTTCAGCGTTGCATAGATCCCCTCGGACACGCCGCCCTGACGGGTGAAGAAGCCGTGGGCGATGCCGGGCACCTCCTGCAGGCAGGAGGCAACAAGCGGGGCTGGCGAGGTCGCGCTCTGGTGTCGTGTCATTTGCCGATCATCGCGGTCCGCCGAGCGCCGGGGCGAGGCCCGGCAGCTCAGGCAGGGTCTTGCTCCGTATGCCGATCGCCTTGCAGCGGGTGCCCATGCCGTTCACCGCCATCAGCCGCGCGGCGGCGGTCTCTATCTGCGCTGCGCGCCCGGGGTTGGCGGCCATCAGCGCGGAGGCCCGCTCGGCGATGCCGAGCGATCCCAGGAATTCAGCCTGCGTCACCGGGCCGTCGACGGCAAGCTCTTCATCGCGGAGCTGCCGGGCGAAGTCGGCAAAGCTCACCTGGGTCGAGAGGTCGGCCTCGCCCGGCGCGGCGAGGACGTCCTCGTAGCGCTGGCCGCGGACGGCCTGCAGGGTGTCGCCGAAGCTTGGCTCGGCGTGGCCGTAGTCGATGAAGAGGCCCGACAGCGGCGCCGCGCGGGCGATCGCGCCGAGGGCATGGATGAGCGTGCCGGTTTCCCTGGCCTCGAGGATCGCGCCTTCCGGTGCCGGGGGATAGTGCCCGGCCAGTGCCTCCGCCTCGGGACTGGCGACGCCGGCTACGAACGTGAACGCGCCGGCTTCGTCGACGCCAACGGTGCGCGTATGCCATCCACCGCTCCGCCACTCGTACTGGGCGATGGGGAGCGCGTCGAGGAACTCGTTGGCGATGACGATCGCCGGCACTCCCTTCGGGAGGTCGGCAATGTCGCGATGCCACTCCACTGGAACGGTGGCGTCCTTCAGCGTCCTCTCCTGCTGGCGGCGCAGCGGCTCGCCGACCTCGATCAGCTCTACGCGAATGGCGGCGAGAAACTCCGGCACGGCGCGGGCCGCACGCAGCGCGTCCGTCATCAGCGAGCCGCGACCCGGCCCGACCTCGATGAGCGCCACCGACTTGGGAGCCCCCATTCGCTGCCAGACGACGCCCGACCAGAGCCCGATCAGCTCGCCGAACACCTGGCTGATCTCGGGCGCAGTCGTGAAGTCGCCGGCGACGCCCAGCACAGCCCTCGTGCGGTAGTAGCCGTGCTCCGGATCGGTGAGGCAGGCGCGCATGTACTCGGCAAGCGGCAGCGGGCCTTCCCGCCGGACCCGCTGCTTGAGCTTCAGGGCCAGCGGCGTGTCGCGCTGCCGCTCGCTGCTCATGCCGCCTTCCTGGACCGCGCCATCCATATGAACCACAGGCCGAGCAGGACCATCGGGATCGAGTAGGCGATGCCGGGGGTCATCCACCCGACCGAGAAGGGATGGCCGGGATGCGCCTCGCGGAGCAGCTCGCAGAACGAGCGCGCGAGGCCGTAGCCGATGAGGAATGCCCCGGTCGTCAGGCCGGGCGTCTTGAGCGAGTCCTGGTTATGGGTAAGCCAGCGCAACACCAGGAACAGCACCAGGCCCTCGAAGAACGCCTCGTAGAGCTGGCTCGGATGGCGCGGCAGTCGCGCCGGGTCCGCCGGAAAGATCATGGCCCAGGGCACGGTCGCCGGATTGCCGTAAAGCTCGCCGTTGATGAAGTTGGCGAGCCGGCCGAAGAACAGCCCGATCGGCACGGCGGCGGCGGTCAGGTCCATGGCGGAGAAGGGCGAGACCTTGGCCCAGCGGGCGAACAACCAGATGGCAAGCCCGCAACCGATCAAAGCGCCGTGGAAGGCCATGCCGCCTTGCCAGATCGCGAAGACCTCGAGCGGGCGCGGCAGGTAGTAGCCCGGCTCATAGAGCAGCACGAAGCCGAGCCGGCCGCCGGCCACCACGCCGACCGTCATGAAGATCAGCAGGTCGTCGACCCGGTTCGCGGCGAACGGCGGCTCGCCGTTGATCCAGAGCCGCGTCTCGCCGATGAGGCGCTTGATGTAGAGCCAGCCGAGCAGCAGGCCGGCCACATAGGCAAGGCCGTACCATTTGACGGCGAACGGGCCGATCTCGAGGGCGACCGGATCGATGTCGGGGAACGGAATGGCAAGAAGATGCATGAACCGGCGCGGCCCTTGTTCACATGGGGCCGGATTTGTCGGTGGCACGCCGGTCGTGTCAAGCCGAGATGCGATCGGTCAGGAGCGTGGCGGCTCGCGGCGCACGGGCACGCGCTGAGGCAGCAGGGCGGACAGACGCGGGATCGCCAGTGCCAGCAACGCGCCGATGGCGAACAAAGCGACCTTCTGATCCCACCCAAGGGTCGACTCTGCCCCGGAGTTGATCGATAGCAGGACGCCCGCACCGATGACGATGCCGAGTGCTGCGACAGCGCATGGCCTGGACATTCTTTGTCCTCCGATTGGGATCGCAAACGTGGCACTGCGCGGTAAGGTGCGCGTTAACAGGGTCGGCGGAGCCGCCGGCGTGGTTAAGCTTTGGTGGCGGTGGTGCCCATCGCCCAGCCGATCGCTGCTTGATCGCGGGGCGGCTGACCACCATAGTCAGGCAACAGTCGCATCGCGCGGGCCGGCGACCGGCGCGCAAAAGAGGCATCGGGTTCGAGCCATGACGCAGACGACAAACCGCTTCCTCGACGACCTCGCCAAGCTGATGACCGACGCGGCCGGCGCCGCGCAAGGCATGCGGCGTGAGGTGGAAGGCATCGTCAAGGCACAGGGCGAGAAGTGGCTCGCCGACATGGACGTGGTGAAGCGCGAAGAGTTCGAGGCCGTCAAGGCGATGGCGGAGAAGGCGCGCGAGGAAAACGAGCGGCTCGCCACACGCCTCACCGAGCTCGAGGCCGAGCTCGCGCGGAAGGGCGGCGGCTAGCGATTCCATGACCGGGCAGGACAGGCGCCTTCTCACGCTCGCGCTTGCCGGTCGTCAGCCCACAGCTCATCCACAACTTGTCATGCGGTCATGCACAGGTTCATGCATGCCGCCCATGGGAATCGCGCCCCCGACAGAAGCCCGCCACTTTGGCCGTGGACAAGGATGGGCGACGCTTGCGACTCGTGGCCTCGACTGGTTTCGTCGCCGCGCTTCGACGGTGACCGGGTGATCGGGGCGGCAAGACGTAATGCGGGGCGAATGGTCGCGTCAGCGGGGGGACGGAGCAAATGCGAGGGAGCACGATGGCAACGCCTGAGGCAGGCTACGATCGCGTAACGAACCCAGTCGATCTGGCCGAGCGGATTGCGCATGGCCACGACTGGGCTTGTGATCGTACCGGCGACGACGAGCTGACGATGATCGTCGCCGGCACCTGGACCGACTACCACCTCTCTCTCAACTGGCGCGAGGACCTCGAGACACTGCATCTCGCCTGCGCCTTCGACTTCAAGCCGCCCGAGAACCGGCTCGGCGAGGTCTACCGGCTGATCGCGCAGATCAACGAGCAGCTCTGGCTCGGCCATTTCGATCTTTGGGTGCAGGAAGGCCTGATCATGTTCCGCCACGGGCTGATGCTGAACGGGACGGTGGCGACCGCCGGCCAGTGCGAGGCGCTGCTCAAGGCTGCGCTCGATGCCTGCGAGCGCTATTATCAGGCGTTCCAGTTCGTCGTATGGGCCGGCAAGGAAAGCCGCGAGGCGCTGGTCTCCACGATGTTCGAGACGGAAGGCCGGGCCTGAGCCGGCATGCGGATGCCCTAGGAGAGTTGCAAGTGTCGCGTCTCACTCTCGACGGCGTGCTGGTGCTGGCGGGCGCCGGCAAGATGGGCGGGGCGCTGCTCTCCGGCTGGCTCGCCCGCGGACTCGATCCCTCCAAAGTCATCGTCCAGGACCCGTTGCCGCCGCCTGAGGTCCGCGCCCTGCTCGAAGCCCACGGTATCGCGGCACGCGGGGCGCTCGACCCTTCGCTTGCTCATCCCCCCGCCGTGCTGTTGGTCGCGGTGAAGCCGCAAATGATGGACGCGGTGTTTCCGCCGCTCGCCAAGCTCGCGGGACCGAGGACCCTGGTCCTTTCGATCGCGGCCGGCCGGAAGATCGCCGGCTTCGAGCAACACCTCGCGCCCAGCGTTGCGGTGGTCCGTGCAATGCCGAACACGCCGGCGGCGATCGGGCGCGGCATGACGGTGTGCGTCGCCAACCCACACGTCACGGATGCGCAACGGGCCCTCTCCGATCAGCTACTCGGTGCGGTGGGCAAGGTCGCGTGGGTCGAGGACGAGGCGCTGATGGATGCGGTCACTGCCGTATCCGGTTCGGGACCTGCATACGTCTTCCTGCTCGCCGAGTGCCTCGCCGAAGCAGGCGTCGCGGCGGGACTTGCCGAACCGCTCGCCAACGAGGTTGCGCGCACGACGGTATCGGGTGCGGGCGAGCTGCTCAGGCAGTCGGACCTGGAAGCGGCCATGCTCAGGCAGAACGTGACCTCGCCTGGCGGCACGACGGCGGCGGCGCTCGGCGTGCTGATGGGAGCGGATGGACTTCGCGAGCTGATGACGAAGGCGGTCGCGGCGGCGGCGAAGCGAAGCCGCGAGCTCGGGTAGCGCACCGTTAAGGTCCAGCGCCGCCGGTGCTGGCATTCCCTGATCGGCCACCCTAAGTTCCTGAAAAGGCATCGTTGGGTGTTGCCATGCTCGATCAACTGACCGTCAAAGGCCGGATCATCGCCGCCGCACTGCGACTCGCGGCGTCGCGCCGCTGGAGCGAGGTGACGCTCCGAGACATCGCGGAGGAGGCCGGGGCGAACCTGGTCGAGGTCCGGCAGAGCTTCTCGGGCAAGCCGGACATCGTTGCCGCATTCGTGCGCGCGGTCGATGACGACGTGCTGCGCCGGGCGCCGAAGCCCGCACCCGAGCAGGCGCCGCGCGATCGGATCTTCGAGATCGTAATGAGCCGCTTCGACGTGCTCGCGCCCTACAAGGCGGCGATGACCTCGATCGCACGTGACGCCGGCATCGATCGCGGGCTCGCCTGCGCGGTGCTCGACTCGCAGCACTGGATGCTGCAGGCGGCGGGTGTCGATACGGCGGGCGCACGCGGCGCGGTGCGAGTCGCCGGGCTCGCCTCGGTCTATGCCACGGTGTTCCGCGTGTGGCTCGAGGATGATGATCCGGGGCTCGCGCGGACGATGGCGGCGCTCGACCGGCGGCTCAGGCGTGGCGAGCGGAACCTGCAGGCACTCGATTCGGTCTGCGGCGCGTTCGGCCGCATCGGCGACGTGTTCGCCGGGCGCAGAACGGGAGGACGCGCACCGGGTGGGACTCCGCCTCAGCCGGAGCCGGAGACGCAACCGCCTGCCGCACCGGCGGGCGACGCTCAGCCGGGCCCGGCGTAGGCGCACGGTTCAAGCGAAGCGGGGAGGGGCACATGAGCGCGGACGACGCACCGGCAGCGACCATCACATTCGATCAATTCCTTGCGGTCGACATCCGCGTCGGCACTATCATCGAGGCGGAGCCGTTCCCGGAGGCACACAAGCCGGCCTACAAGCTCAGGATCGATTTCGGGCCCGAGATCGGCGTCAAGAAGTGCTCGGCGCAGCTCACCGTCCACTACACGCCGGAGAAGCTCGTCGGCCGACAGGTGGCGGCGGTCGTCAACTTCCCGCCGCGGCAGATCGGCAAGTTCATGTCCGAGGTGCTGACGCTCGGCTTCCCGGACGAGGCCGGCGCGGTGGTGCTGATCGCGCCCGACCTCAAGGTCGCGAACGGCGCGCGGCTGTTCTGAGTCACTCGGCCGGGCGCGCTGCCTCGGGCGCTGCCCGGCGCGTGCGGCCGAGAGCGGCGAGCCGGCGGCTCAGCACGTAGAAGGCCGGTGTGAAGATCAGGCCGAACGCGGTCACACCAATCATGCCTGAGAACACCGTGGTGCCGAGCACCTGCCGGAGCTCCGCGCCGGCGCCGACCGCCCACACCAGCGGGGTGACGCCGAAGATGAAGGCGAGCGAGGTCATCACGACAGGCCTGAACCGCAGCCGCGCACCCTCGACTGCCGCCTCCCAACGGGTGCGGCCCTCGTCCTCGAGCTGCTTGGCGAACTCGACGATCAGGATCGCGTTCTTGGCGGCAAGCCCGATCAGCACGACAAAGCCGACCTGGGTCAGGATGTTGTTGTCCTGGGCACGCAGGATCACGCCGGTGATGGCGGCGACGAGGCACATCGGCACGATCAGGATGACGGCGAGCGGCAGCGTCAGGCTCTCGAACTGCGCGGCCAGCACCAGGAACACGAAGACCACCGCTAGGCCGAAGGCGAACAGCGCGGTATTGCCGGCCCTGATCTGCTGGAAGGCGAGCGTGGTCCACTCGTAGCTGAAGCCGTCGGGCAGCGTCTCGGCGGCAAGCCGCTCCATGATCTCGATCGCCTGGCCCTGGCTGAAGCCGGGAGCAGCGCTGCCATCGAGCTCGGCCGCCGGATAGAGGTTGTAGCGGGGCACGCGGTAGGGGCCGGAGATGTCGCGCACGGTGGTGAAGGAGCCGAGCGGGACGGTCCGGCCCTCGTTGTTGCGGACGCGAATCCGCAAGATGTCCTCGGGATCGAGGCGGTGCACGGCGTCGGCCTGGGCGGTGACGCGGAAGGTGCGGCCGAAGAGATTGAAGTCGTTGACGTAGGAGGAGCCCAAGAAGATCTGCAGCGCGGCGAACACGTCAGTGGTAGTGACGCCGAGTAGCTGAGCCTTGGTGCGGTCGATGTCGAGGTAGAGCTGCGGCGTCGAGGTCTCGAACAGCGAGAACACTTGTGTGAGGCCGGGCGTCTGTGCCGCGCGGCCCATCATCGCATAGACTGCGCCCTGCAGCGCCTGGGACCCGCGCCCGGCGCGGTCCTCGATCATCATTCGGAAGCCGCCGGCGTTGCCGATGCCCTGCACAGACGGCGGCTGGATGACGATCATGAACGCTTCCTCGATCGCCGCCAGCTTGCCGAAGAGCTGGCCCTGGATCTCGGCGGCGGACTGACCGCGGTGCCTGGCGCGCTCCTCGGACGGATCGAGCACGGTGAACATGGCGCCGGCGTTCGGCGCATTGGTGAAGGTCGCGCCGGAGAAGCCGACGATCGGCACGACGTGGGCGACGCCCGGCACCTCGAGCACGATGTCGGCGGCGCGGCGCATCACAGCGTCGGTCCGCGCGAGGGAGGCGCCGGGAGGAAGCTGCGCCGCAATGATCAGGAAGCCGCGGTCGATCTGGGGTATGAACCCGGTCGGGGTGTTGCGGAATTCGTTGAGGCCGTAGGCCAGGACGCCGGCATAGGCGAGCAGCATGATGCCGGCGATGCGCACGATCCGCCCGGCGAGCCAGGCATAGCCGGAAGCAATCGAGCCAAAGCCCCAGTCGAAGGCGCGGAAGAAGACGCGCACCGGCCAGCTCCACCAGGGCTTCGCCGCATTGGTTCCGATCGGCTTCAGCAGCAGCGCGCACATGGCGGGCGACAGCGTCAGCGAGACCGTGAGCGAGATGATCGTGGCGCCGGTGATGGTGAGCGCGAACTGGCGGTAGAACTGGCCGGAGATGCCGGTGATGAAAGCCGAGGGGACGAACACGGCGCACAGCACAAGCGCAATGGCTACGAGCGCCGAGCCGACCTCGTCCATGCTTCGGATGGCCGCCTCACGTGGCGACAGGCCGGTTGCGATGTTGCGCTGGACGTTCTCGACGACGACGATCGCATCGTCGACGACGATGCCGATGGCGAGCACCAGCCCGAACAGCGAAAGGTTGTTGAGCGTGAACCCGAACAGGCCCATGAAGAAGAACGTGCCGATCAGCGATACGGGAATCGCAACCAGCGGGATCACGGCGGCGCGCCAGGTCTGCAGGAAAACCACGATCACCAGAACGACGAGCAGGATCGCCTCGAGGATCGTCTCCTGCACGGCAGTGACCGATTCCTGAATGAAGTTCGTCGGGTTGTAGATGATCTCGTGCTTGACGCCGGTCGGGAAGCCCCGCGACAGCGTGCTCATCGTGTCGATGACGCTCTGTGCGGTGGCAAGCGCGTTGGAGCCCGGCCGCTGGAACACAGCGAGCGCGACAGCCGGATCGCGATTGAGATAGGAATTCGACGAATAGTCCTGGGCTGCGAGCTCCACCGTCGCCACGTCCCGCAGGCGCACCACGGCCACCGGCGTCCGCTTGACGACGACATTGGAGAACTCGTTGACGTCGGCGAGGCGGCCGAGCGTCTGGACCGCGATCTGGAAGGCGCGCGGATCGCTGACGGGCGGCTGGTTCAGCACGCCGGAGGCGACCTGGACGTTCTGGCCCTGCAGCGCGATGACGACGTCCTGTGCGGTCAGGCCCAGCGACTGCAGCCGGTCCGGGTCGAGCCAGATCCGCATGGCGTAGTCGCGGCTGCCGAACACGGTGATCGAGCCGACGCCGTTCAGCCGTGTCAGCGCGTCCTTGATCTCGAGCGTCGCGTAGTTGGAGATGAAGAGCTGATCGCGCGAGCGGTCCGGCGAGTAGAGGTGCACGACCATCATCAGGTCGGGCGAGGCCTTGTTGACGGTGACGCCGATAGCGCGCACGTCGGCGGGGAGCCGTGGCAGCGCGGTCGACATCCGGTTCTGGACCTGGACCTGCGCAATATCGAGATTGGTGCCGAGATCGAACGTCACCGAGATCGAGAAGCGCCCGTCGGCGGTCGAGTTCGAGGACATGTAGAGCATGTTCTCGACGCCGTTGATCTGCTCCTCGATCGGGGCCACGACGGTGGAGGCGACGACATCGGCGCTGGCGCCGGGGTATTGGCCGCTGACGTTGATGATCGGCGGGGCGATCTCCGGGTATTGCGCGATCGGCAGGCGAACGAACGAGACCGCGCCGAGGATCACGATCACGATCGAGACGACGGCTGCGAAGATCGGCCGGTCGATGAAGAAGTGCGATATGCGCATGGTCCGCGCCTCTAGTGTCCTGATCGCGAAATTCGTCTCATTGTGCCGCGAGCTCGGAACGAATTTCGCGATCTGAAGGACACTAGCAAACCATAGATTCTAGTGTGATTCAGATC
>JBIOVC010000141.1:0-2873 GCA_044867545.1 Hyphomicrobiaceae bacterium
GTTATGATGGCCGCCAGCGCGCCGATGCGGCGGCGAAGGGCCTGCAGATCACGCTTGCCGGCCATAAGCGTTACTCGGTTGAGATGGTTCGATCTGTTTCCGTTGTGGGCAATCTCCATTATAAGAACAAAACAGGAACATATGCAAGACCCGATCGGATCACCGGCGCGCCTGGATGATCAGGTTGCACAGCACCTCCACCGCCCGCTCTCCACACACTCTTCAAGCTGCCACGGGACTGCCTTCGCAGACACACGGGACTGCCATCGCTCTATTGCGAGGCATCCGGTTGCGGTATTGATCGTGCATCGCACGCTAAGGCTAAGGCGGCCACCATGGCGGACGCAGCGGCTGCAATCGAAGTGCGCAGCCTCAGCGCGGGCTACGGCGATGTAGCCGTCCTGCACGGCATCGACCTGTCAGTCGAGCCGAGCGAGTTCGTCGCCATTCTCGGCTCCTCGGGGTGCGGAAAGACAACGCTTCTGCGCACGATTGCCGGCTTCCAGCGCGCGTTCGCCGGCGAGGTCCGACTGTTCGGTCGAGATGTGACCGGTGTCGCACCGGAGAAGCGCGGCGTCGCCATGGTATTCCAGTCCTACGCGCTGTGGCCGCATATGACGGTGCTCGGCAACATCGGCTATGGGCTCAAGCTGCGCCGCGTGCCGCGAAGCGAAATCCGCCGCCGCGTGACCGCGCTGCTCCGTCTGCTCAATCTGCCGAGCGTCGAGGATCGCAAGGTGACCGATCTTTCGGGAGGGCAGCGCCAGCGCGTCGCGCTCGGCCGCGCGTTGGCGATCGAGCCGAACGTGCTGCTGCTCGACGAGCCGCTCTCCAACCTCGATGCCAAGGTGCGCCTGCAGCTCAGAGGCGAGATCAAGTCGCTCCAGCGCAAGCTCGGTTTCGCCGCCATCCACGTGACCCACGACCGCGAGGAAGCCATGACAATGGCGGATCGGATCGTCGTCATGGATCAAGGACGCATTGCGCAGGTCGGCACGCCCGAGGAGGTCTTCGATCGCCCCAACTCACCGTTCATCGCTTCGTTCATGGGTGCCGAAAATACGATCGACCTCGAGGTTTCCCATCAGCGTGACGTAGCCGAGATCGCCGTTGCGGGCGGCAGCACCAGGATTTCCTGCGCCACTTCCATCCCACCGGGCCGAATGACGGCGCACTTTCGAGACGACGTCGCGCGCCTCGTCGAACCGGGCACCGCAGGCAACGGCGAGATCGTGCTCCCGGGCACGATCGTCGCGCGCGCCTATCCGGGCGGGCACTACCGTTACGGAGTCGAGGTCGGGAGCCGTCATTACTCCGTCAAGGACGCCATCTACAGGGAGGTCGGCGGCCCAGTCGGGCTGAGCCTGCCCGTGAATGCACTTCATCTATTCCCGGCCGAAACATCGACAAACTCTGGGAGGAGCGAGCCATGAAACCGTGGACGTATGTGATCGGGCTTGGCGCCATGCTGGCCGTGAGCCCGGCAGCAGCACAGACGACAGTTCTGAACGTCGCCACCGCCGGCGACCAGAACATGGTGGATTACGTCAAGGATTACCTGGGTCCGATGTTCGAGAAGGCCAATCCTGGGGTCAGGGTGGTGTCCGTCGGCACCGGCCCCGGCGATGCCGGCTCGCAGAAGATCTACGAGAAGCTCGAGGCGCAGAAGCGGGCGGGCGTCGAGAAGGCCGACTTCGACGTCATCGTCGTGCATCAGAAGATGGCCGGCCAGATGGTCGGCGAGGGGCTGCTCGCCGCCTACAAGGACAAGATCGCGACCGGCTCGCTCGTCAGTCGCGACACCGCCAAGAATGCGCTCGGCGCCAACGTCAGCGGCTACGTGATGCCGATGTTCCACAGCCAGACTGCGATCGCCTACAACCCCGACCTGGTGAAGGACGTGCCTGACACCTACGGCGGGCTGGTTGAATGGGCGAAAAAGAACCCCGGCAAGTTCGGCTACAACGGCATCAAGGGCGGCATGTCGGGTGTCGCCTTCGTGACGGGCTGGGTGTACGCCTTCGGCGGCGACTCGGGAAAGCTGATCTCGGGACCCTATGACGCCCAGGCCAAGGCCGGCTGGGACAAGGCCCTCGGCGAGCTGAAAGAGTTCAACCGCAACGTCGTCATCACCCCGGGCAACGCCGGCACGCTCGACATGCTGAACCGCGGCGAGATCGCCATGGGCCCGGTGTGGGTCGACATGTTCTACACCTGGATGGCCGACGGAAAGCTGCCGCCCGGCATGAAACTGAAGCTCGTCGGCCCAGGAATGCCCGGCCAGCCGATGTACTATGCGATCCCCGCGAAGTCGGCGAACGCGGCGCTCGCACAGAAGTTCGTCGCGCTTGCAACCAGCCCCGAGGTGCAGGGTGAGGGCATCGTCAAGCGGTTCAACTGGTATCCGGGCATCGACGCCAAGCACCTCGAAGGCAAGCTCGACGCCGCGGTCTGGAAGAAGCTGTTTGCCGACATCTCGCCGGATGATCTGTCGAGCAAGGGGAAGCCCTTCCCGCTCGGCCAGTACTTCACCGACATCCTGGAGGCCTACGAGAAGAAGGTCGCCAACTGAACATGCGGGACCGGTGGCGCCGGCGGCTCTGATGCCGGCGGCGCCGCGGTCCATGTCCCCACTGTGACCATCTCCCGGAAGATCCAGCCCCCCTTCTCGGCGGTCGGGCTTGTCCTCGTTGCCCCGGCGCTCGTCATGGTGCTGGCGCTGTTCGTCTATCCGTTTGGGCTCTCGGTCGTCTCGGCTTTCACCGGACCGGATGGATTCCCGAGCCGAGCGAACTTCGACAAAGCCTTCGAGCTCTACTCCGGCGACATCCTGTTCACGCTGCTGATCATCGTCAGCGCCACTGTCTTGACTG
>JBIOVC010000142.1:0-2788 GCA_044867545.1 Hyphomicrobiaceae bacterium
TCCCAATCCGGCCCGTTATGGGCCCGCATCCGCAAGGCGCCGCTCGGCGGTGAGAACGAACCGCGCGTCGCCGAGCTTCACGCGGAGATCGAGGCGGTGGCGGCCGAAGAGAGCCAGGCTCGCCTGCTCGCCGAGCCAAATGTGCGCCGCCTGATCGGCGGCATCTTCGCCGGCTCGCCCTATCTGACGGGCCTGATCCGCCGCGACCCACCTCGCCTCGTTCGGCTCCTGGCCGCCCCTCCCGAGCAGCGCTTCGCCACGCTTTGCGACGAAGCCGTGGTGGCTCCCCGCGGAGTGAGCAGCGTAACCGATTTGATGAGCGCCCTGCGCCGTGTACGGAGCGAGGCGGCGCTGCTGGTTGCGCTTTGCGATCTCGGCGGGCTATGGACGCTCGAGGAGGTGACCGGCGCATTGACGAGGCTCGCCGATGCGGCCGTCCAGGCGTCCGTGACGTTCCTGTTCGAGGCGGCGCGCCGCCGCGGCGAGTGGGACGATGCGGCCGCCGCCAAGCCAGGTGCCGGCTACATCGTCATCGGCATGGGCAAGTACGGCGCCCGTGAGCTCAACTACTCGAGCGACATCGATCTCATCGTCTTCTACGACACCGATCGGACCGCGCTGAAAGCAGGCGTCGAGCCGCAGCCCTTCTTCGTGCGGCTGACGCGCGAGTTGGTGCGCATCATGCAGGAGCCGACCCCCGAGGGCTACCTGTTCCGCACCGACCTGCGGCTGCGCCCCGATCCGGGCGCCACCCAGATCGCGCTCTCGACCGACGCCGCGCTCACATACTACGAGAGCTTCGGCCAGAACTGGGAGCGCGCGGCCCTGATCAAGGCGCGGCCCGTTGCGGGCGACATCGCCGCCGGCGAGGCGCTGCTCGCCGAGCTCGCCCCGTTTGTCTGGCGCAAGTACCTCGACTTTGCCGCGATCGCCGACATCCACGCCATGAAGCGCCAGATCCACGCCTATCGCGGATTCGGCATGATCGCGGTCGCCGGCCACAACATCAAGGTCGGGCGCGGCGGCATCCGCGAGATCGAGTTCTTCGCCCAGACCCAGCAATTGATCGCTGGCGGCCGCCAGACGGACTTGCGGGTCTCCGACACGTTGGGCGCGCTCAAGCGCCTCGCGGCGCGGCGCTGGATACGGCCCGAGGTCGAGGCCGAGCTCGCCGCCGCCTACGACACCCTGCGCGGCATCGAGCACCGCCTGCAGATGGTGGCGGACGAGCAGACGCACGAGATTCCCGACGCCGGCGAGGCACTCGAAAGGTTCGCACGCTTCTGCGGCTACTCCGGCGAGGCCGAGTTCTCACGCGCGCTGATCGCCGTGCTCGAGACGGTGCAGCGCCACTATTCCGCGCTGTTCGAGGACATGCCCGAGCTGACCCGCGGCGGCGCCAACATGGTGTTCGCCGGCGCCGTCGACGACCCGGCAACCGTCGAGGCGCTGACGAAGCTCGGCTACACCCAGCCCTCGCACGTGATCGCAACCGTCCGCGGCTGGCATCACGGCCGCTACCCCGCGATCCGCTCGCCGCGCGCCCGCGAGCGGCTGACCGAGGTGCAGCCGCTGCTGATCGAGGCGCTTGCCCAGACCGCGTCTCCCGACGTCGCTTTCGCCGGCTTCGATCGCTTCCTCGCCGAGCTGCCGTCAGGCGTCCAGCTCTTCTCGCTGCTGCGCGCCAATCCGACCCTGCTCCGGCTCGTCGCCGACATCATGGGCTCGGCGCCGCGCCTCGCCGGCATCCTGAGCCGCCGGCGCCGCGTGCTCGACGCCGTGCTCGACCCGCGCGTGATCGGCACGCTGCCGACCAGGGAGGAGATGGCGGCGCTGATCGACGGCGAGATCAGAGGCTCGAAGGACCTGCAGGAAGCGCTCGACCGCGCCCGCGTCGTCGGCAACGAGCAGGCATTCCTGATCGGCGTGCGCGTCTTGTCCGGCATGATCGGCGCGAGCCAGGCGGGCGGCGCCTACGCGCTGCTCGCCGAATGCCTGATCGAGGCGATGCAGCGAACCGTCGAGGACGATTTCAAGCGGGTGCACGGCGAGATACCGGGCGGCGCGGCGGCCGTTATCGCTATGGGCAAGCTCGGCGGGCGTGAGATGACGGCGGCCTCCGATCTCGACCTCATCATCCTCTATGACTGTCGACCCGACGCGCAATCCTCCAGCGCGAGGCCGCTGTCGGCGACCCAGTACTACGCCCGGCTCACGCAGCGTCTGGTGAGCGCGCTCTCGGCGCCGACCGCGGAAGGCCGGCTCTACGACGTCGACCTCCGCCTGCGCCCGTCCGGGCAGAAGGGGCCGGTCACCGTACAGCTATCGCGCTTCGTCGAGTACCAGGCCAAGGACGCCTGGACCTGGGAGCACATGGCGCTCACCCGCGCCCGCGTGCTGACCGGCTCGCCCGAGCTGCGTGCGAAGGTCGAGCGCGCGATCCGCGAAGCGCTCGTCAGGCCGCGTGACGCCACCCGCATCCGGGAGGATGTGCGCGACATGCGAAAGCGCATCGCCGCCGAGAAGGGCACCGACAACATCTGGGAGCTGAAGCAGGTCCGCGGCGGGCTCGTCGATATCGAGTTTATCGCCCAGTATCTGCAACTCATCCATGCGGCCCATCATCCCGAGGTGCTCGACCAGAACACCGCGCACGCGCTGCAGAAGCTCGCCCGCGCCGGATTGCTGAGCGCCGCCCATGCGGACATCCTGATCCCTGCGGTTCGCCTGCAGCACGACCTGACGCAGGTCCTGCGGCTCTGCCTCGACGGGCCGTTCGTCCCGGACA
>JBIOVC010000143.1:0-4643 GCA_044867545.1 Hyphomicrobiaceae bacterium
GCGCCGAACGGCATGTAGTGGTAGCGTGAAATCTTCGCCTCGTTCTCCGGCGCGAAGCGGGTCGGGTCGAAGCGGTCCGGATCGGCCCAATAGCGCCGGTGGCGCTGTATGGCGTAGATCGGGACAACGATCTGGGTGCCAGCCTTGACAGGCGTGCCGGCAAGCTCGGCGTCGACGGTCGATTGCCGCGACATGATGGGCGCCGGCGGATACAGTCGCATGCTCTCCTTCAGCACCTGCGTCGTGATCGCGAGCTTGTCGATGTGTTCGGGCTCGATGGGGTCTTCACCTGCGACCTGGCGCACCTCCTCCAGGATGCGGTCGGCCCAATGCGGCGCGCGCGCGAGCAAATAGAGCGTCCAGGTGAGCGCTTTGGCGGTCGTCTCGTGACCGGCCAGGAAAAAGGTGAGCAGATTGTCGATCAGGAGCTCGTCCGACATTTGCGCGCCCGTCTCCGGGTTCTTCGCATTTGCCAACCGCTGCAGCAGGTCGTCCTTGGCAACCGGACTGGCACGGCGCTCTGCGACAAGGCCTGCCACGGCCGATCTCAGCCACCGCTGGGCCAAACGCATCTTGAGCTTACCAGGGTGTGGCATCCAGGACGGCAGACCGACATTGGCATAGGCCATCTGCCAGCCGAGCGGCTTCGCATAGTCGACGTTGGCGCGACCAATGACCGGCCCCACGTGGGCATCGCCACCCGGAAGCAGTGTGTGCGAGATCACGTCGAAAGTGACCCGCGTCATGTCGCGATCGATATCGCGTGCCGTTCCGCTGGGGTCTTTGCGCCAATCGGCGACCAAGCGCTCCGCCGCCTGCACGATGGTTGGCACGAAGCCGACGAGGTCGTGATGGCGGAACACGGGTGCCGCTGTCTGCCGCTGCCATTTCCAGTCGGCGCCGTCAGCGGTCAGCACACCCTTCCCGAGCAGGGGTCCCAGGATGCGCTGGGTAATGACGGTGCGCTGGAACATGTCGCGCTTGTCGAGCAGCACGGTCTTGATGAGAGAGGGCTCGGTGATCCAACATACCGCGCGGCCGGTCCGACCGGCCAGGACGATCCCCTCTTCGTAGACCGCTGCGGGAAGGATGCGCAGGGGGTTTCGCAGCAGCTTCGCAAAGAATGACAGGGTTCCTACCGGGCCGCCGAGCGGGGCAACCCGTGGGACATACAGTGGCGGTGCCGGCAGGGGCAAGCGGTCAGGAGCCGGCTGTCCAGCATCGATGGATGTGGCTACGGTCATATCCGAACCCCTCGATCCACAGATATCGGCGATCTTGGACCAAACATTGGGAGAGCGCCAGACGATCATGCGCGTGCGGGTTGCGCCCAGGCGCATGATCGCCCGATGTCGACGGGTAACGCTGCCTTACGCCACGCGCGGGACCCCTTGCTGGCGCGCTGCGATGCGGCGGATGAGCGCCGCGCAGCGATCGGGTGCGGTCATCGGAAGCATGTGGCCGCCCTCCACGATCTCCAGGTCGAGCGCAGGGCAGGGCACCCTCATCGATTCGCCTTGCCGCTGGTAGTCGAGCAGTCGGTCGTCCTTGCCGAACAGGATGCCGAGCGGAAGGTCGAGTGAGGGATAGCGCGTTGCATAGGCCGGCAGCACGTCGTTGATGGCGACGATGTCCGAGGAGGCGGCACGGAAGGCTTTCGGGCGCAGGCCGAGGAGCCCGCCGGCGCGGAGGGGAAAACCGGGCACGACCGCTTCCGGCGCGAAGACCTCCTTCAGTACCACCGGACCGCGCCGGATCCCCAGCGGCGTCGCGAACGTCCAAGCGACGAGAGTGCGTACCAGGCTCGAGCGGATGAGGAGTGGCCGGAAGACTGTGGGCACCTCCTCCTGCGCATGCGTCAGTGGCGCAACGAGTGCGAGCGCGCCGGTGCAATCGGGATGGTCGAGCGCAAGGGCGAGCGAGACCGCGCCGCCGAGCGAATGCCCGACCACGAGCGGTCGCTTCAGCCCGAGCGCGCCGATCAGCTTGGCGATCGCGGCTGCCTGCGCGGTCAGCGTCGCGTCCGCCCCGGTGGCACGAGTGGAATAGCCGGAACCGGGGCGGTCCACGAGGATCAAGCGGAACTCGCCGGCGAGGCGTCCGGCGAGGGCGTAGTCGAAATGCAGCAGGTTGCCGCCGAGCCCATGGATCATGACGACGGCGGGGCCGGCGCCGCCGGTATCGACATAGTGAATGCGCTCGCCATCGATCTCCATGAATCGGCCGCGCGGAGGGAGCGCGGCTTCAACCTTGCGCGCCGTGCTGGCCGTGAACCAGACGAGGCCGCCGATGAGGGCGGCGAGCAGCAGGACCAATGGGACGATGACTGTCACGGATGTCCTCCCGATCTTGGCTCCCAATCTTAGGGGCCGCCTCTCACGACCGCCGCACCAGCGGTCCCAGGATTGTCCAATACGACACCGGCGCAAGGCGCTCGACCAGCGCCATCACCTTGGCCTTGCCGCCGACCACGACGCGCGGGGCGCGGCGCTCGACCGCCTGGACGACGATCTCGCCGGCTTCAGCCGGCGGCATGGTCAACAGGCGACGGGCCTTCTCCAGCTGCTCCGCCATCTCGGCGTTGCTGGTGCCGGCGGGTCTGCGCGCATTCTCGGCAATCTTCGTGGCAACCCCGCCTGGGTGCACCACGGTAACGCCGACGTTGCTTCCCTCCAGCTCGAAACGCAGGGCGTTGGAGAAGCCGCGAACGGCGAACTTGCTCGCCGCATAGGCGGTCTGGCCGGGCGGCGAGATCAGGCCGAACAGGCTTGACATGTTGACGATCCACGCATCGTCGCTCGCCTTCAGATGCGGCATGAACGCCCGAGTCAGCCGCACCATCGCGCCGAAATTGATCTCGAACAGCCAGTCGAAGTCGGTCTCGCTGATTTGCTCGAAGGTGCCGGCGAGGGCCACGCCCGCATTGTTGAAGAGCAGATCGACGCGCCCGTGCTGGGCCACGACGGCCCGAGGCAGGGCCGCGGCCGCTGCGCGATCCGCGATGTCGAGCTGGTGGCAGGAGACGCGGATGCTGTGCCCCCCAACCAGCTGCGCCGTTTCCGCCAGCCCTGCTCGCCGATATCGGCGAGCGCAAGATGGCAGCCACGCCTCGCGAGCGATTGCGCGATTGCGCGTCCGATGCCGCTGCCGGCGCCCGTGATCACCGCGGTGCGGTCATGAAGCGACATTTGCTTTGGCATGGCTTGCCGATGTCGGTGTCCGTCGTTGCGGCTTGGCTGCCCGAGCCTGTGGATGGGAAGTCTTGCGGCGTCCTCACGCCTGCCGGTGCTGCGCCGATTGGGCGGCACGGCGTGTGAACACCAAGGTGCCGTCGTCGATCGAGCCGAAGCGCAACGCCAGCATGTCCTTGGCGTAGTTCTGATATAGCCTCCATGGCCGCTTCGAGCCCTGCTTGGGAAGGATATCCTTCGCCCGCTGCATGTACCCAGACGAGAGCGGCAGCGTCTCATCGGCAACCAGCGACGGATCGCTGTTGCGCGGCGTGCAGTAGGCGTAGCGTCCGCGGTCCATCTTGTTGAGAATGCGGCAGAGGTATTCGGCGGTGAGATCGGCCTTGAGCGTCCACGATGCGTTCGTGTAGCCGAAGGTCGAGGCGAGGTTCGGCACGTCCGAGAACATCATGCCCTTGTAGGTCAAGGTCGTACCTGGATTGACGGTCCTGCCGTCCACCACAACCTCCATGCCGCCCAGCAGCTTCATCGCGAGCCCGGTCGCGGTGACGACGATGTCGGCGGCAAGCTCCTCCCCGGAGCGCAGCCTCAGCCCTGTCTCGGTGAATGTCTCGATCTCTCCGGTGACGACCGAAGCCTTGCCTTCGCGGATCGCCTTGAAAAGATCGCCGTCGGGCACGAGGCAGAGCCGCTGGTCCCAGGGATTGTAGCGCGGCGTGAAGTGCTGCATGTCGATCCCGGGGCCGAGCTCGGCCTGGGCAAGCTCGACGATGCGTTGCTTGGCGGCTTCCGGCCTCCGGCGCGCAACGTTGTAGAAGTACATCTGCAGAAAGATGCTCTTCCAGCGCGCGAGCGTGTGCGCGAGGCTCTCGGGTAGTTTTGCATAGAACCAATCGGCGATGGTGTCCCTTGCCGGCCGCGCCACGATATAGGTCGGCGAGCGCTGCAGCATGGTGACGTGCGCGGCCTTGTGCGTCATTGCCGGCACCAGTGTGACTGCCGTTGCTCCGCTGCCGATCACCACGACGCTCTTGCCGGCATAGTCGAGAGCCTCCGGCCATTTCTGCGGATGCACGATCTCGCCCTTGAAGCGCTCCATGCCGGGCCAGCCGGGCATGTAGCCCGCGTCGTAGTCGTAATAGCCGCTGCACATCTGCAGGAAATGGCAGGTGTAGGTCAGTATCTTGCCTTCGGGACCCAGCACCTCCAGCGTCCAGCGCGCGTCGTTCGACGACCACAACGCGCGCCTCACCTTGTGATGAAAGCGGATCTTGCCATCGATCCCGTATTCTTGCGCGGTGTCGTTGAGATAGTCGAGGATCGATGGGCCGTCGGCGATCGCCTTCTCGCCGCGCCAGGGTCGGAAGCAATAGCCGAGCGTATGCATATCGGAATCGGAGCGGACACCGGGATAGCGGAACAGGTCCCAGGTGCCGCCGATGGCGCCGCGTG
>JBIOVC010000144.1:0-7328 GCA_044867545.1 Hyphomicrobiaceae bacterium
CTGCAGCTTGAGTGCCAGACCAGTGAGTGATTCGGTCTGGACGATGCTTTAGCTCCAAACGACGACCGCCAACAGCCATGTCTCGCGAATGACCACTGGTGACATAGCGTGGGCGCGAAGGAACGCCAGTGGTCAGACCATGAACGTTTGCTGCCACCAGGTTGTCGGCCATTATGGCTGCGCCATCACGGCGCGCGATGGCGCCAACCACGGCGTCAAGATCGGGGGTCGTAGGGCGCTTCAGATCGGGATTGACCCTAGGCTTGTCATACAGCCCCCTAGCCACGCGCCTTAGCTTTCCCGCCTTTGTTAGGCGATGGAGTGCCGTATCAATGGCGCGCCGCGAGCCGTAGCCAAGACTAAGGAAGTCTTTGGCTGAGAACACGCGCTGTCCGGCATCGTAACGCCCAATGTGGCGCACTATTTTTCTTGCTACATCAGCCATTTAGTCACCATGATGCCTACCAGATTGTGTAAGAAATATATGCCATTTTTCTTACAAGTCAAGTGGCGCTACTTTCGCCTACCTAAGTCAACACCGGGAAACAACTCAAGCTGCGCGTTCGCCTCAGCGCGACGGCGGTGTCTCGCTTCCTGCTGTGGGTCCGGGCCTATCAGTGGCGCGATAGGTAAGCCGCTTGCCCTTGGCACCCTTCACCATGCCAACGGCGCGCTGCTCATCGTTCACGCCAAGCGCCACGCGATGGTTGTAGCGGAAGTCGAACTCCGCCAAGTAGCGATGCAGGTGCTTCTCTGAGCAGTGCTGGTAGACGCCGCGCATCCCGCGCTTGAACAAACCGAAGTAGCCCTCGACCGTGTTGGTATGGATGACCGGGCGGCCGGACTCGTAGCGGGCGTATTCTTCCTGACTGTGGTCGATCTGATCGTGGCTGGCGTACTCGCCGCTGCGGTTCAGGCGGCGATACCAACTCGCGGAGTCCGTCATCAGTGCGGTCTCAGCCGCCACGTTGTCATAGATGATCGGGATGAGCGTCGCGGCATTGACGTCGTTCACGTGGAAGGTGCGAACGCGCCCGCCGCGCTGCACAAGGGCGAAGACGACATTGCGGTTCGGCCAAAGACCATAGGCGCGGCCATCGGCGTTCGGATCGCGCTGCACATCTGCGCGGAGGCCATAGACGGTCTCGTCGATCTCGACGACCTGTCCAGCGCCGCCGATCGGTGGCGCTAGCGAGCCTTCGCGCATTGCCTCACGGATGCGGTGACCCATGAACCACGCGGTCTTGAGGGTGACGCCCAAGGTGCGGTGGAGCTGGTTCGCACTGATGCCCTTCTTGCTGCCGGCGATCAGAAAGAACGCCTGCAGCCACAGGTGCAGCGGAATGTGGCTCTTCTCAAAGATGGTGCCGACGGTGACGCGGAACTGCTTGCGGCAGGCGTAGCACTTGAACAAGCCAAGGCGAGTGGCCTTGCCCTGCATCTTGGAGATGCGCTCAACTGAGCCGCAGTGCGGGCAAACGGGGCCGTTGGGCCAGATATGAGCCTCAGCCCAAGCGTAAGCGGCTTCTTCGTTCTGAAGGTGATCTAGCGAAAGCAGCGACATTGGAATCTCCTAGTGATTCCAACGTAGCACGTCGCGGTGGGTTTGACAAGTATAATATCCCCACACTGTCAGACGTCAGATGTTGGTTAATGCACTTAATCCGAGCACTGTTGTTCGGACCTGGTGCGGGTTTGCGGCGGTGGTTCAGCGTTCGGTAAGTGGGGCCGTGGCGTATGCTTGGCGCGCAGTTGCCGCGCTCTGCTTTGCTGTCGCATTCGCAACGCCCCCGGCAACAGCCGCACCGCCCGACTCTGCGCTCTTGCCGAGCATCGAGATATGGGCCGGCGCCGACGGCACAAGTCACGCCTGGTCGCTCTACAGCGGGCTCACCTACGCTCCATTCGGTCCCTTGGCCAATGATGGCTGGCGCGTCCGCATGGTCGGCGGCTACGGAGAATATCGCTATCAGGGAGGTGCTCAGGTCCAGAATGCCACCGTCGATGGCTCGGTAACCTTTGCCGACCTCCTGGTCGGCTATCAGACGAGATACGCAGCAACCACCATCAAGGCCTTCGCCGGCATCAACGCCGACCTGCAGCATCTTGATCCAGACGACCCGGACAATGCCGTGAACGGTGACGAGATCGGCTGGAAGGCCGCGGTGGAAGGCTGGGTGGATGTCAATCCGACGACCTGGGCGGCGCTCGACCTGTCGTTCGCCTCTGCCCACGAGAGCTTCTCCAGCCGGCTGCGTCTCGGCTATCGCATTTGGCCGGAGCTTTCGCTTGGCATCGAGGCCGGCGCGTTCGGCAATGCGGAAAGTGAGTCGGGTCGGGGCGGCGCCTTCGTGCGCTACGAATGGGCGGGCGGCGAGATCTCGGTCTCCGCCGGGGTCTCCGGCGACATCGCCTCCCCGACTAATCCCTACGGCGCCCTGGTCTGGCTCACCCGCTATTGAGCGCCGCCGGCGCCCCGCGCGCAGGTCCACATTTCCCGAGTTTTGTGGTAAAATGCGTGTCGTGAAAAGGCCATAACGTAGCGGCTGACGCGCCGCATTAGGGGGCCCTGATGAAAGCGATTCTTCTGCCCGTGGAACCGAGCAGCGTCATGGCCTCTGCGTTCGAGACGGCCTACCTGCTCGCCAACCGCTTCGGCGCCCGCGTCGATGGGATCGCATTGCGCCCGAGCGTCATCGACTTCATCGCACCGGACCCGGTGGTCGTCGTGCTGCCGCAGCCGCAGTGGAACGAGGAGGAGGCCGGCAAGGCTGCCCTCGGCTTGTTCGAGAGCTTCGTCGAGCAGCGCGGGTTGAAATCCAAGGCTGCGGGCGGGCAGGACGCAAGCTTCAACTGGACCGGCGCTCCGCCGATCGACGACGCCGGCCTCGGCGCACGGGGGCGTCTTTACGACACGACGGTGCTCGGCCGGCCGGGCGTCGGCCGTGCGGAACCGCGCATGACGACGCTCGAATCCGCTCTGTTCGAAAGCGGGCGTCCCATCATCATGGCGCCACCGAAGCCGCCGAAGTCGTTCGGCACGAACGTCCTCATCCATTGGAATGCCAGCACCGAGACGTCCCGCGCCGTCGCCGCAGCGCTTCCCCTGCTGAAGGCAGCGGAACGGGTCACGGCACTGACGGTTGAGGGCGCCCCCATGCAAGGGCCGAAGGCCCGCGAGCTGCTCGGCTTCCTTGCCGTGCATGGCATCAGGGCGAGCGAGATCACTTCCCGCGCGTCGAGCCGTCCGGGCGAGACAATTCTTACCGAGGCGACGCGGCTCGGTTGCGATCTTCTGGTCAAGGGCGCCTACACGCAGAGCCGTCTCCGCCAGATGATCTTCGGCGGCGCAACCAATCACATCCTGCAGGCGGCCGAGCTGCCGGTGCTCTTTGCTCACTGAAGCGGTCCAGCCAGTCCAGTTGCCGCATGCACCGTCCCGTGGCAGCATGGTGGCATGTCCGCCAAACGGAAGCGACGTTCTTTCGAGGAAGGCCACAGCCGGAAGCTGCTCGTCATCGTCGACGAGAGCCCCGAGGTGGAGGCCGCGCTCTACTACTGCGCGAGCCGCATCATTCACACCAGCGGCACACTGACCCTGCTTTATCTTATTGAGCCCCAGGACTTCCAGCACTGGATCGGCGTCAAGCAGGTGCAGATCGAGGAAGAGACCAACAAGGCCAAGGCGTTGTTCCGGCTGTTCCGGCGCAAGCTCAACAATGCCGGGTTCGAGAGCGTCACCACTGAGGAGGTCATCCGCGAGGGCAGGAAGGACGAGGAGATCATCAAGCTGATCGAGGAGGACGAGGACGTGGCCGTGCTCGTGCTCGGCGCCGCGACCGATGCGAAGGGTCCGGGACCGCTCGTGTCCAGTCTGGCGGCAGGCAAGGCTGCCGGCACCTTCCCGATCCCGATCACCATTGTCCCGGGCGACCTCACGCTCGAGGAGGTGAAGGCGCTGGCCTGAGCGGGGAAACCTGAGTCCGGGCCTCGACTTTTGGCCGCGCAAGCGCCATTTATAGAATGGTTCTAACCAAGCGGCCGCGCTCGCGGCTTCGCATCAGGGTCGACCACCATGTTCATACAGACCGAAGCCACGCCCAATCCGGCATCGCTGAAGTTCATCCCCGGCCGTCCGGTATTGGCCGAGGGCACCGCCGACTATCGCAGCAAAGTAGATGCTGCCGCCTCCCCTTTGGCCCAGCGGCTGTTCGAGGTCGATGGCGTCGAAGGGGTGTTTCTCGGCACCGACTTCATCTCGGTGACAAAGGGCAACGTCGAGTGGCAGCACCTGAAGCCCGCGATCCTCGGCGCTATCATGGAGCACTATCTCTCCGGCGCACGGACTGTGGAAGGCGAGGGCGCGAACGATGCTGCCGGAGCCAACTACGACCCGAGCGACGAGGAGGTGGTGCAGACCATCAAGGAGTTGCTCGAGACGCGCGTACGTCCGGCGGTTGCCAACGACGGCGGCGACATCACGTTCCAGGGCTTCCGCAACGGCGTCGTGTTCCTGCGCATGCGCGGTGCCTGCGCCGGCTGCCCGAGCTCGACGGCGACGCTGCGCCACGGCATCGAAAACCTGCTCAAGCACTTCTGCCCTGACGTCCAGGAAGTCCAGGCGGTCTGACGAGGATAGCCGCCCATGAAGGGCCGTATCGATGCTGCGGCTCTTGATCAGCTTTTCGTTTCAGCGCGCACCCACAACACGTGGGAGCGGACAGACGTTCCCGATAGCATTCTCCGTGAGCTGGTCGACCTGATGAAGCTCGGACCGACCAGCGCCAACTGCTCGCCAGCACGCATCGTTTTCGTCAGGTCCAGTGCGGCCAAGGAGCGACTTAGACCGCACTTGTCCGAGGACAACCGCGACCAGACGATGGCCGCGCCGGTCTGCGCCATCATTGGCTACGACCTGGAGTTCTACCGGTACCTTCCGAAGCTGTTTCCCCACGAGCCAGGTGCCACCGGGTGGTTCGCCGGCAAGCCGAAGGTGATCGCTGAGACCGCCTTTCGGAATGGCTCGCTGCAAGGCGCTTACTTCATCCTTGCGGCACGAGCGCTCGGCTTGGATGCGGGTCCCATGTCCGGATTTGACAACGCCGGCGTCGACAGGGAGTTCTTCTCCGGTACGGCGGTGAAGTCGAACTTCCTATGCAATCTCGGTCACGGCGACCCGTCGACCCTGCGGCCTCGCTCGCCGCGCTTTGCGTTCGATGAGATTGCCGAGATCGTCTGAAGCGGCGCAGCGTGAACATACTTGCATTCGACACCTGCTTTGGAGCCTGCTCGGCAGCACTGAGGCTGACCGGCGGTACGGGCGCTCCGCGCCATATCAGCTGCTTCGAGCGGCGCGAGCAGGGCCACGCGGAGGCTTTGATCCCGATGATCCGCGAGGTGATCGCCGAGGCAGGCATTTCATTCGGCGACCTCGACCGCATCGCGGTGACCGCCGGACCGGGCACCTTCACCGGTACGCGCACCGGAATTGCGGCCGCCCGCGGCCTGGCGCTCGCAACCGGACTGCCGCTCGTCGGCGCTTCCAGCCTCGCGGTCATGGCGAAAGGGGTTGCGCGGCAGCTCGGCGATACGGAAACCGGCGACGAGACGATCGTCGCTGTCGATGCGCGGCGCGGGCAGGTTTATATCCAGCTCTTTGCGCGCGTAGGTTCGACTTCTCGAAGCGCGCCGTTGTTGCTGAGCTGCTCCGACGCCGCAAGGCTTGGCGGCGGCCGCGAGATTCTGATCGTCGGATCGGGCGCGGCCAAAGTCGCGGCTGAGGCGCACCGCATCGGCAGGGCGGCCGAGACTCGACTGCCCGACTTGCAGCCCGATGCCACAGACTTGGCTGAGATGGCATCCGAGTTGGCGCCGGCCGATGGCCCGCTGCATCCGCTCTATCTTCGCGAAGCCGATGTCACGCTTCCCTCGAGCGGTCAGCAGCTTGGTCGCAAATGACGCAAAGGAAGGAGAGTCCGCGGGATTTTCGACCCATCGCGGCGGGTCCACGGGACGCGGCCGCAATAGCGGCGACACACGCCCGGCTGTTCGATGAGCCGTGGGACCCGCACAGCATCGCCAGCCTGCTCGAGAACCCGGCGACCGTTGCGCTTGTCACGACGCCAGCAGTCGAAGCTGGTGTCGCAGGCTTCGTCATCGCTCATGTGGCCGCAGACGAAGCCGAGGTCCTGTCAATCGGCGTGGCGCCTGAGTGGCAACGCCGCGGCCTCGGAGAGCTGCTCCTTCGCAAGGTCGGCGACGCAGCCGCGGCAAGGGGCGCAACACGGCTCTACGTAGACGTCGCGGAGGACAACGTCGCAGCGCTCGCGCTGTACACCCGTCTCGGCTTCGCCGCGACGGGACGGCGCAAGGGCTATTATGCACACCGCGACGCACCGCCGTGCGATGCCCTGCTGCTTGTGCGGACCTTGTGAGGCCGCCGCATCGGCGATGGACGGAATCCAAGGTTCAACCTATAACGACCATTCAGAAAAACTTCGATATGTCAGCGCAAACGCATGCCTGCGACTGAGGACCAGGAGTTCAACCGGATCGAGCGGCTGTGCGTTGAGCACGGCTTGCGCATGACCGGCCAGCGGCGCACGATCGCACGGGTGCTGACGGACGCACTGGACCACCCCGACGTCGAGGAGGTGTATCGCAGGGCCAACAAGGTCGACGCGCGCATATCGCTGTCCACTGTTTATCGAACCCTCAAGCTGTTTGCCGACAAGGGCATTCTCGAACGCCACGAGTTCGGCGCCGGACGCGGCCGCTACGAGCAGGCCCCTCGTCACCATCACGACCATCTGATCGACGTCGATAGCGGCAAAGTGATCGAGTTCCGCAACGAGGCGATCGAGCGTATCCAACAGCGCATCGCGCGCGAGCTGGGTTTCAGGCTGATCGGCCACAAGCTCGAGCTTTATGGCGTGCCGCTGAAGCGCGGCAAGGACTGAGCGGCTGCGGAACTGAACGATGGGTGTGGCTGACGCCGTCGAGTCGCGCTTCGCGACGCTCGCTGCCGGATCGAGGGCACTTTTCCTTCTTACCGCATTCCTCCTGTTTACCTTGCCGCTGATGCCGGTCCAGGCGTTTCTGGTGCGAACGGCACCGCGCCGCGCCGGCGCTTTCGCGCACTGGTATCACAAGCAGGTATGCCGGTTGCTCGGCGTCCATTTGCGCATCGAAGGAAGCCTCGCCAGAGACCGCGCCGTCCTGCTCATCGCCAACCACACGTCCTGGCTCGACATCCCAGTGATCTCGGCCGTCGCTCCCGTCTCGTTCGTGGCGAAGCTGGAAGTTGCCAACTGGCCGTTCGTATCGTC
>JBIOVC010000145.1:0-7529 GCA_044867545.1 Hyphomicrobiaceae bacterium
TTCCCTGGCGACACGCCAGCAGCGGGGAACGCACGCCGCTGCTCGCGCCAGCGCTCGTGTCCTGACGGCGCGGACTCTCGATCATCACACTAGAAAATCGACGAGCCCTGCAGGAAAAATGCAGGCCGTCTGCAAGCCCTGCGGGCCCGTCTCAGGCTAAGTGCTGCGGGCGAGAGCCACCCGGTAAGCAGGGAGATGAGACCCATGAGAATAGCAACGTTGAGCGCGCTGGGACTGGTACTGGCGCTTCCAGCCGTCGCAGCCGATTCCACGCCCTATGCCATGGGCGGCATAACGCGCGAGTTCGCGCCCAAGGTTCGGGAGGCCGACCGCTCAGGCAAGCTGTTCAGGATCGGGGGCCATTGCCAGTCGGCGTGCACCATGTTCCTGGCGGTGCGCAACGTCTGCATCGAGCCCAGCGCGCAGCTTCTGTTCCACGCCGGCAAGACCGCAACGGGCACGCGCGATATGCTCAACTCCTATAATCCAAAGCTGCGTGCCTATCTCACCTCCAACGGGATCATGGAAAGCTCGGCCTTCCACACCATATCCGGCCGCGACATGATCACGAGGTTTGGATATCGGCAGTGCCCGTAGTGGCTCATTCGGATGGATGGTCGGCTGGTGGGGGCCGATCGATCGCGCCGAGCCGCCGGACGCAGCACGCACGCAGCTTACGGCCTATACCGGAACACGGCCAGCACCGGCTGGTGGTCGGAGTGGGCGAAGGCGAGGTGCTCGCCCTTGACGCTTTCGATTGCGACGTTGGGCGAGACCACGAAACTGTCGATCACGGTGACGTAGGTTCGCCCCGCCTCGTAGGGCGCATAGAGGGTGCGCGCGGAGGGGGTCGCGGGATCGAACGCCGCCCGCCAGCCGTCGGCCAACTCGTTGAACGGGAAGGGGTGCAGCCAGAAGAGATGCTTTGCCTCGGTCGCGTGCGGGAACGCCTCGCGGGCGACGAGCTCCAGGTTCCAGTCGCCGCCGATCACGACCGGATTGCCTTTCGCGAACTCGCCTTCGGCAAAGCGCAGCACTTCGCCGAGCTGCCGGCGGCGGACCTCGCCGCCGCGGTCGAAGGCGGCAAGGTGGATGTTTAGGATCACCCACTGGCGCGAAGTGCCGGCGATCGGCAGGCGCGCGATCTGCATGCGGTAGTGCCGGCGGACGATTCCCGCCATCCACTCGTCCTCGAGCGGGAGGGCGACGCGCTCGGCGGACGAAAGCTCGCGGCGGCTGAAGATCGCGGCGCCGTGCGCGAGGCTCAAGGGCGGCGGGATCAGACGGGTCGCGACCTCCGCATCGAATACGCTCGCATAGCGCTGCAGCGGTGCGCGGACGCCCGCCAGCACATCGACCCAGTAGTTGAGCGGGCCGGCGCGGGCGACCTCCTGCAGCAGGACGACGTCGGCATCGGTACCGGCGAGGTGAGCCGCGATGCCTGCCATGTTCTCGCGGACCGCGGCGCGGGAGGGCGGCAGCACGCTTCTGCCCCCGTCGGCGATGAAGTCGGAGCCGGCGCCGAGGCCGGCGTAACCGAGGTTCCAGGTGAGCAACGAGATCGTATCGCCGGCAGGCGCGAGGCTCGCGGCGGGCGATACGGTAAGCGGTCCCGACCGCGGCTCATCGAAGCGATTGGCGATGACGACGGCCACGGCGTATGCGGCGCACACAACCGCCAGAAGGAGCAAAATCTGCTGCACGCGCCGCGTCACGCCCGCTCGCGCCAGCGTCCCTGGATCGATCGATAGGCGACAAAGCCCATCCAGATGAACGCCACCCGGTAGAAGACGTAGCAGAAGATGCCGGAGATCATGAGACGCATAGCGTAGCGCAGCTCCGGCCAGCTCAGCGGCCACCATTCGACGTCGCCGGCCCGCGCCGAGGTCTCCGCCTCCGACAGCTGATAGTAGGCTGCCACCTTGTGCGCCTGGTGCTTCTCGCCCATTGCCTCGAGCACACGGCTCTGGGCGCCCATCGCAGCCGTGCGCAGAATGTGGCCCAGCGCGGCGGTGACGAGCCCGAGCACGATCAGGATCGCGGGCGCGCCGAGCAGCGACTGGGGGTCGTTGAACTGGCCGAAGTCGAGAAACTTCTTCAGCGTGCTCTGGATCTCGTTGAGCCAGCCGGTCATCTGGAGGATGCCGAAGCCGGTGAACTTGCCGAACGTGTCCGGGATGTCGACGAACAGCAGGTTGTAGATCGTCGCGTACTCGGTGTTGCGGAGGAACACGTTCTGGATGCGCATGAAGAACGCCATCATGAACGCGAAGATGGTGACGAGCACGCACGGGCGGAACACGGACTCCATCAGCTCGAAGCCGCGCCGCTTTCGGGCGTCGCCGGAGTTCAGGTCGAGCACGAGCTGGTAGTCGTAGCGGCCGTGGTCGAGGTCGTGGACGACGATGGCAAGCGCCAGCACGTAGCCGAAGTAGGAGATGAGGACGCCGGTCCAGAAGGCCATCAGGCCATAGTTGTAGGCGGCGAAGATCTGGGTGAAGAGGGTGTCCGGTTTGTCGTGGCCCTCGACCAAGGGGGCGAGCAGCGGCACGCTGCCGAAGGCGGCGGAGACCGACCAGTCGTTCTCGTGCGCGTTCGCCATGGCGCAGCCGGCGTCCCGCAGCCTCTGGAGCAGGTCGGGCGGCACGAGCGCGAGGCGGGCCGGCGATTCGAGCACGCCGCCCAGCGCAACGTCGAGGCGAAGCGGCCAGTAGACCACGCACGACCAGTCCCTCGCCATCAGCGCGACGATGATCAGGAAGATCGGAAACCCGATGAAGAAGAAGGTGCGCCAGATGCGTGCCAGCAGCGGGCCGATGTCGGAGATCGGCCCCGCCCAGTCGCGCCGCGCGAACATGCCGCCGGCCTGCATGCGGCTCAGCACGGTCTCGGTGTTCTGCACGGACTCGAAGGCGAAGAACAGGCTGAACGGCATCAGGAACAGGAAGGTCGGCCACCAGTTCAAGGCGTGCAGGTAGCCGACGTGCTTGGCGATGCAGTTACCGGCGGCGATGGCGGCGGCGTCGCAGATCACCGTGCGGTCCTTCGGCATGTAGTAGGCGACGTCGCCGATGGAGGAGTACTGGACGGCGACGGCAAAGGGGAGGAAGCCGGTCGCGAACGCCAGAATGGCAATGCGAAACGGGTTGATCAGCCAGAAATTGCGGAAGACGCCAATCGGCCACGGCAGCCTGACCATCCCGCTCCCCCCAATGGTCAGCTAGAGCTGCACTCAACTTATAGCATCATGTCCTCGGCGACCAGCCGGCGCGCGGCCGGGCGCGACGTGGTGGTCCCCTCTCCCCGTTCCTTCAACGGGGAGAGGGTTAGGGTGAGCGGCGGATGCTTGGCACTGGTCGCGGGGCACCTGCCCCTCACCCCCACCCTCTCCCCCTCGTGAAGGACGAGGGGGAGAGGGAGAAGGCAGGCGTCAGCACCACCACGGCGTTGCGGAAATGCTCGGTCGGATTTGGTAAGAACGCGGAAGGGACGGCAATCAGCGGGGGCCATTCATGAAGAGCATCTGGGTGCTGGCCGCGGCGGCGCTCGCGGGCGTCGTGTCCACGAGCGCCAGCGCGCAGGAGCCGATGCGGAAGGAATGCATCGGCGCGGTCGCGCCGGTGGCTCGGCTCGGCTTCGACCACGACGTCCACCGGCTCTGGTATCGGCGGTTCTGGACGGGAAAATGCGACGGGCTCACGATGCTGCCGCCGCCCTTCGGCAACGGCTGCACCGAAAGCGCGCCCGGCTGGAACGAGATCACGGGGCAGATGCTGGCGCAGGCGCCGGCGGGTCGTGAGGCCGAGGTTGCCGCCAAGGTCTGCAAGCTCGGCGAGCTCGTCGGCTACGAGTGGGCGAAGGACAACGACAAGCGCTGCATCCACACGACGGGCGCCAACAGCCTCGGCAGCCTGACGCCGATCCTCAGGGAGAAGGGCGACGTGCTCGCGCGGCTCGATCGCGTCGAGGCGAAAGCGAAGGGAATGTGCGCGGCGCTCCGCGCGCCGGTGGCGAGGCGGTAGGTGACGCCTGTAGGTCGACGCTGAGGCCGGCCCGTTGCCGGCCGAAGCCCGACACGCGCTTCGAGACCGCTACCAACGTTGCTGTCGGGCTTCGCGTGCGCTCAGCCCGACCTACGTCCGAGATCAGGCGACGTTGCGCCAGGTGCCGTCGGGGTTACGGCAGGCGACGCCCTTCATGGTCTGCGGGCGGCCCTCGATGAAGATGCGGTGGGTGTACTCGCGGCAGTCGTCCGGCCCGCGCTTGAACGGCGCGCCCGCGACCACCTCGCCATAGCGCCCGTTCTCGGGATTGCGCCAGGGCACGCGCTCGCCGCTCTTACCGCGCTCGAGGGCGTCGAACTCGGCCCGCTGCGCCAAAATCTGGTCCTGCCGGTCCATCGAGCGGCCGATCTCGCTGCCGACGATGCCGCCGACCACAGCGCCGATTGCAGTGGCAGCGACACGGCCGGAGCCGCGGCCGACCTGGTTGCCGAGGATGCCGCCGGCAATCGCGCCGACGGCCAGGCCGGTATCGGCTTTGCTCGGTCCGTCCGGACCACAGGCCGCGACGCCGAGTGGCAGCATCAGGACGGCGCAGACCTTGAACAACCTCATGGCGATCCCTCCGATCCCCGCGTCCCGTGGCGCGCAAGCCCGCCCCGCCGGGCGCGGCGCAGCCGTTATTGCAGTGGCGTGGATATTTGCAGCGATTCCGGCAAAAGTGCGACCCCGCCGCGACTGCGCGGCAACAGGCAGTGGGAAATATCCAAGAGTTTCATGCGGCAGGGAGGTCGATACGGACGCGCAGGCCGCCGTGGGGCGAGGCGGCGAACTCGAGGTCCCCCCCGTAGGAGTGGGCGAGATCGCTCACGATCGAGAGGCCGAGGCCGCTGCCGGGCTTGGTCTCGTCGAGGCGCTGGCCGCGCTTGCCGATCTGCCGGCGCTGCGCCTCCGTCAGGCCCGGGCCGTCGTCCTCGATGGTGATGGTAAGACGGGTCCGCCCGGTCCGCTGGCCTTCCGGCCGGCGGAGAATCGACAGGTAGACGCGGCTGCGTCCCCACTTGGCGGCGTTGTCGAGGACGTTGCCCAGCATCTCCTCCAGATCCTGCTGCTCGCCCTGGAACTTCACGCCGTCCGGGCAGTCCATCTGCACGGTAATGCCCTTGTCGCGGTAGATCCGCTCGATGGTGCGCTTCAGCGCCTCCGCGACGGGCTTCACCTCGGCGATGCGGCCGATGGTGCCGGCGCGCGCGGCCATGCGGGCGCGGTCCAGGTAGTAGTTCACCTGGTCGCGCATCAGCGTCGCCTGCTCGGAGACCTTCTGCGCGAACGCGCTCTTGTCGTCGCTCGCCTCGTTGGTGATGACGGCCAAGGGGGTCTTGAGTGCATGCGCGAGGTTGCCGACCTGGGTGCGGGCGCGGTCGACGACCTCCTGGTTCGACTTGATGAGCGCGTTCAGCTCATGCTGCAGCGGCTCGATCTCGACGGGGAGCTCGCCTTCGAGCGTGGTTGCCTCGCCGGAGCGGACGGCGGCGAGCCCGCGCTCGATCGCGCGCAACGGAAGCAGACCGTACCGCACCTGGAGAAACGTCACCGCGACGAGGCCGACGCCGGCGAGCGCCAGTGCGATGGCGAGCTGGGTACGGAAGGTGGCGACGCGCTCATCGAGCCATTCGAGCGGCGCCGCCACGGTATAAGAGTAGCGCGGGCCGGTGTTCTCGTTGCCGAGCGTGTAGATCACCTCGGCGATGCGGACCGGCTCGCCGGCGGGGCCGAGGTTGGTGATCCACCGAGTGCCCTGCTCGTCGGGCTCGACCTGGCCTTGAAAAGGAGAGGGAAGCGACGCGTCGCCGAGGGAGGGCGAGACCAGGCGCCGGCCGGCGGCGCTTCCGGCCGGCTGGATCTGCCAGTACCAGCCGGAGTTTCCGATCAGGAACAGCGGCTCGCCGACGTCGCCCGGCTGGCCGGGCTCGAAGCCGGCGCGCTCGACGCTGTCGGCGAGCAGCACGGTCAGAAGCGTGCGGATGCGGTCGTCGAAGCTCTCCGCCACGTCCTGGCGGTAGAGCGTATAGATGGAGAAGCCGGCAACGGGGAGCACCAGGAAGGCCCAGACCGCCGCCGCCGCAAACAGGCGAAAAGCGAGGGAGTTAAACCTCATCTGGCTCCGCGCTGACCCGATAACCGAGGCCGCGCACGGTCTTGATCACGTCGCCCGGGATCTTCTTGCGCAAACGGCCGATGAACACCTCGATGGTGTTGCTGTCGCGGTCGAAGTCCTGGTCATAGAGGTGCTCGACGAGCTCGGTGCGGGAGACGACGCGGCCGTTGTGGTGCATCAGGTAGGCGAGCAGGCGATACTCGTGCGAGGTGAGCTTGATCGGCTTACCCTCGTAGCTGACGCGCGCGGTCTTGGTGTCGAGGCGCAACGGCCCGCATTCGATCTCGGCGCGGGCGTGGCCGGCCGAGCGGCGCACCTGGGCGCGGACGCGGGCCAAGAGCTCCTCCATGTGGAAGGGCTTTGCCAGGTAGTCGTCGGCGCCCGCGTCCATGCCGGAGACCTTGTCGCTCCAGCGGTCGCGGGCGGTCAGGATGATGACGGGGAATTTGCGCTCGGAGCGCCGCCACTGCTCGAGCACGCTGATGCCGTCCATCTTCGGCAGGCCGATGTCGAGGATGACGAGATCGTAGGGCTCGGTGTCGCCGAGGAAGTAGCCCTCCTCGCCGTCGGCGGCCGAATCCACCGCGTAGCCGGCAACCGACAGCGCGTCGACGAGCTGGCGCTTCAGATCGGGATCATCCTCGACCACAAGTATTCGCACCGTTCTCCCTCACGGCCGGTCGCATCGTTCAGGTACTCGCTTGAAGTATATAGATCTCCTGTCGCGAGTCCTAGCGGGCGGGCGGGTGCCGTGTTCCCTCTCCCAGCATAGCGGGGGAGAGGGAGAGTGTTCACACGCGCAGCCGCATGACGCGACGCTCGAGGCGAGTCGTCGCGCGGCTGCGGCCGTAGATGGTCATGATGATGCCGATCAGCCCGGCAATGGCCTGAAGGATCCGGACGAGCTGCTCGCCGAGCTGGTGGACGAGATCGGCGGTGATGTCGAGGCCGAAGGCGGGGCCGATCACCGGCAGCACGGTGGAGAGCGTGGTGATGAGCGCGCCCCAGATCGTCATCGACTGAATCCACCATTTCGACTCCGGCTCCGGGGTCCCGGTGTCGAGCAGGGCGGGATCGGAAGTGCCGGCGGCGGGCATGGTCTCGGTCATGGTGGGTTCTCCTTTGCTTGACGATCTCACACGTCGTCATCCTCGAACGGCGACGGCGCAGCCGGAGCTGTTCGGGGATCCAGCGCAACAACTCGGCGAAGCCGCCGTATCGGTGCATCCAGTATTGTGCCTTCGGCACTTCTTACGCTGGTCCCCGAGCCAACTCGCGCTTCGCGCTCGCTGCTCGAGGATGACAGAATTTTAGGGGGGTCAGACGACAGCAAAAGTTGCGCTGCCGCGGCCCCAGGCGGCGCCGAGCTG
>JBIOVC010000146.1:0-3850 GCA_044867545.1 Hyphomicrobiaceae bacterium
GCTGCCATGTCGTGCCGCAAGAGGATCTCGTGAACAAGGGAGGTCATCCCGCGGGCAGCGCCTTCGAGCTGGTGTCCTGGTCGCAGGGCGAGGTGCGGCACAATACGTGGCACTCCAAGGGCAAGGAGAACGTGCTGGCCAACGCGGCGCGCAAGCGAATGCTCTATCTCGTCGGCCTCGGCGTCGAGCTCGAGACCGGGCTCCGCGCGGTGAGCCGTGCAACGGCGAGAAGGCTCTATGCCTTCCAAATGGCTAAGCGTGTCGATCGAGCGCGCAAACAGCTCGACGTCGCAGCGAAAGCGGCGCCGAGCGTGCCGGAGATCGCAAAGATGGTCGAGTATGCCCATTCGGCCGGGTTGAAGCTGAACAATGAACGCTTCCTGGCGGCTGCGGCCGACGGCGTCTCCAAGCTGCTCACGAGCATCGCCGAGAAGTATGATGGCAGTACGATGGCTGGGCTCGACAGCTTGATACCCGGACCGGACAAGTTCAAGGGCACGCCGGGCGCCGGCGCGGCCAATTGATCCCGGGCCGGCCGGCAACGACAACAACCTGTGGCACGTGCTTAATGGGGAAAGAACCACCGCTATGGGCGATTTTGGGGGGCCGCCGTGAGATCGGCAGGGCGGCGCACGGCTGACGCCTCGATCGGCGGTTCGGGGTGGGCGAGGTATGTCAACGCCCAGACAGTCCAGGGCTTTCTGATCGCGGCCATTTCCGGCGGCCTGTTTTGGCTCGTCTGGATCTATGCCGTCGGGCTTCGTGACCCGCGCTATCTCGACGGTTGGGTGCTGGCCGGCGGCATGGGCTTGCAGCTCTACTTCCACATCGCCATCAAAACGGCCAGCCTGTCACCGAAATCCGCCGCGCGCTGGCGGAAGATCCATATTTTTGTAGGCTATCTGCTCATCGCTTCCTTCCTCTCGCATTCGGATTTCTCTCTCCCAGACACTGGCTTCGAATGGGCGCTGTGGGCGGGCTTCGTGCTGGTAACGCTGAGCGGCATTTTCGGCACCTATCTCGCCTGGGCGCTGAAGGCCAAGCACGGGATCGACGAGAGCGTCAGCTATGATCGCATCCCCGCCCGCCGCGTCGAGCTGGCGCGGGACATCCACGCGGCCGTCACCAAGACCGATCAGGCCGCCCCGGCGATTGCCTTACCGGCGCCGCCTTACGAGGCCTGGATCATAGACCTCTACACCACACACCTGCGGGAGTTTTTCCAGGGACAGCGCAATTTCGCCGCCCATCTCATCGGCTCGCAGCGCCCGCTCAAGCGGCTGACCGACGAGATCGACGGCCTCTCACGCTTTGTCGACCAGCGGGGCCAGGAGAAGCTTGCCGCCATCAAGAACCTGGTGAGCGAGAAGGACCGGCTGGATTTCGCCCGTGTCTATCTCGGGCTCGCCAGGTGGTGGCTGTTTGTGCATGTGCCCGTCACCTATGCGCTGATAGTGCTGACGGTCGTGCACGTCCTCGCGGTCTATGCCTTTTCATCGGGTGCCCCGTGATGCGGCCATCGGGACGGACCAGATCGGTTCGGCCGCCGAAGGCCCAGAGGCCCCCCGGCTTCTGGCGCGACCTTTTGGCGCTGCTGCTGGCGCTCGCGACCGTTGCCTGCATCGGCTTGGCCTTGCTGCTCGCCAAGGACACTCAGTTCCTGATGTCGGGGCCGCTGTCGAGCGCTCACGGCACGATCGAGAATTGCAGCTCCTGCCACACCAAGAGCGGCAGCGGCAAGCTGAGCTGGATCCACGGCCTTGTCGCCGGCGATCCGGTCGCCGACAGCAACGCCTGTCTCGCCTGCCACAAAATGCCGAACACGGCCCTCAACGCGCACAGCGCCTCGGCCGAGGTGCTGAAGCAGAGCACCAGACGGCTGACGAAGGTCGCCGCGGAGACCCCTGCGCCGCTGTGGACCCGTGCGCAGAACGCCGCGTTCCCCACCCATGACGTGGTCGCGCGCGGTCTCTATTGCGCGACCTGCCACCAGGAGCATCGGGGCGCCAATTCCAAACTGAAAAAGATCTCCAACGAGCAGTGCCACTCTTGCCACGTGGTGAGGTTCGACAGCTTCGACGGCTATCACCCGGAATTCGATAATTATCCGTTCAAGAAACGCACGCGGATCATATACGACCATGCCGGCCATTTCGGCAAGCACTTCCCGGAAGTGGCGAAGAAGAGTCTGGCACAGCGCATTCCTGCTACCTGCTCGTCCTGTCACGACAGCCGCCAGGACAAGCGACTCATGGCCGTGTCGCCGTTCGAGCAGACTTGCACCTCCTGCCATCTCAGCCAGATCACCGGCAAGGACCGGGTCAGCGGCCCGAAAGGCATTGCCTTCCTGAGCCTACCCGGCCTCGACCTGCGGACGCTGAAGCAGAAGAACGCCCCGATCGGCGAATGGCCGGCCGCGTCCGAAGCCGAGCTCACGCCGTTCATGAAGGTGATGATCAGCCGGAATGAGCGGGGCCGCGCTCTGATCAACACCGTGGAGGGCCTGAACCTCCAAGACCTGACCGATGCAAGCGACGACCAGATAGAGGCGGTGACAAGTCTGGTGTGGGAGATCAAGCGGCTGTTCTACGCACTGATCTCGGGAAAAGCGTCGGACGTGCTGGGCAATCTCAATATTGGCTGCGGAGCGAAGCTGAGTGAGACTTTGATTGCCGATCTGACTGCGAGCATCCCGCGCGATGTGGTCATCGGCGCGCATCAGCAGTGGCTACCCAATCTTGGCGCAGAAATGGCCAATCGCCAGGATACGAGGGATCAGGACCAGGACTGCTGGATCGCGACGATTGGCGGCTGGGATACGACGATTGCGGAATCGGGCGTGGCCGCCGAAAGCGAAACGGCCAGCGTAGCCGAACCTGGTCGGCCTGCTCGGGCAGACCAGCAGGCAGAGGCAAAGGATGCGCCCGGTGCAATCGCCAGACGCTTGCAGATCGATCCTTATGGCCGCCTCGTCAAGAAACTGCAGGATGAGGCTGAAGCGACCAAAGCTGAACCGGCGAAGACTGAAGTCGCCCAGCCTGCAGGCGCGGTCGGAAGAACCGGTACTTCGAACGTCAGGCCACCCGACGACGGCAAGGCAATGCCTTCCGTCAGCGAGCCGCCTCGGGCCAAGGCGGCGGATCAGGCCGACGATCTGCTCAACCTCACGGAGGAAGAGCTTCGCGGTATCAAAGACGGAACGGCCGTAAGGGGCTATCTGGCATATGCCGGGGCCGATGGCAGCAAGGAAACGCTCTCCGCCAACGTACAACCTCGCGCAGTCGATGCAGGCATCAAGGACGCCGTGAGGGTAGCCCAGGCTGTTCCCAAGGCGGCGGACCAGACCGACGATCTGCTCAACCCCACGGAGGAGGAGCTTCGCGGGGGCGCGGCTCCTAACAGGGATGCCGAGAGGGCGGCGCCTCAGCCCCAGGGAGCGGCTGCCCCGAAGCCGGCGGAGAAAGCAGCCCAGCCCGAAGCCAAGTCCGACCGCGCCAGCTCAAAAGCGCCGGCGGTCGCGCTGGCGGAGCCGGCTGCACCTCAGGCGAGGGTCGCGCCCGTGATCAGCATCCAAAGCGACGTGGATCCGGAGAACTGGGCCGAATATGGCGGCTGGTACAGGCAGGACTATGCGATTTTCTACCGCCCTACAGGCCACAAGGACAAATTCATCTACTCTTGGCTCTTTCTTACCGGACCCCAAGCGCGGAAGGGCGACAGGAGCCCGGCGTCGGCGGTCTTCGATTTTCTTGTCAGCAAGGACGCCCCGGGAGCATGCACGAAATGCCACAGCGTCGACGATATCCGGGGCAAAGGGCGGATGGTCAATTTCCCCCCGCCCAAGATCGAG
>JBIOVC010000147.1:0-3355 GCA_044867545.1 Hyphomicrobiaceae bacterium
CTGCAGCTCGTCAAGTATCGCGAGACGGTCGACCCGACGAGCCCGAACGTCATCCTGTTCTCGCCCGCCGAAGCCCCCAACGCCTATTTCGCCGAGTACGGCTGGACAGCAGCGCCCGGCGCCAACGTCACGCTTCCCGGCCGAGACACGGTTTGGACGGCGGTAGGCTCCCCATCGCTGCGTCCGGGCCAGCCCGTCACTATGACCTGGGACAACGGCCAGGGGCTCAAGTTCCGCCGCATCGTCGAGGTCGACGAGAACTATCTCTTCAAGATCACCGACGAGGTCGAGAACACGACTGGTGCCGAGGTGACGCTTTATCCCTACGCGCGGATTTACCGCTACGGGACCCCTCGCACGCAGGGGCTCTTCATCCTCCATGAGGGCCTCATCGGCGTGCTCGGTGCCGCCGGCTTGCAGGAGGTCGCCTACTCGAGCGTCCTGGAGGAGAACGGCAGCCGGACCTTCGAGAACACCGTCGGCGGCTGGCTTGGCATCACCGACAAGTACTGGGCAGCGGTGCTGATCCCGGGCCAGACCGAGCCGTACCGCGGCCGCCTCTCCGGCGAACCCTCCCGAAGCCCCGGCAGCGGCAGCGAATCCTTTCAGACCGACTATCTCATCCCGGCAGGCGTCGTCATCCCCGCCGGCGCCAAGCGCAGCGTCGAGGGCAAGCTGTTTGCCGGCGCCAAGCAGGTGCACATCGTCGACGGCTACCAGGCGACCTTCAATATCCTGAAGTTCGAGCTGCTGATCGACTGGGGCTGGTTCTACTTCATCACCAAGCCGCTGTTCTTCCTGCTGAACTGGTTCTACTCGATCTGGCCGTACAATTACGGCGTCGCCATCCTGCTGGTCACCGTTCTGGTCAAGGCGGCGTTCTTCCCGCTCGCCAACAAGTCCTACGAGTCGATGGCGAAGATGAAGAAGCTGCAGCCGGAAATGAAGCGGCTGCAGGATCGCTACAAGGACGACCGCACGCGCCAGCAGCAGGAGCTGATGGCGCTCTACAAGAAGGAGAAGATCAACCCGCTCGCCGGCTGTCTTCCAATCGTCGTCCAGATTCCGGTCTTCTTCGCACTCTACAAGGTGCTGTTCATCACCATCGACATGCGACACGCGCCGTTCCTTGGCTGGATCAGGGACCTCTCTGCACCGGACCCGACCTCGCTGTTCAATCTGTTCGGACTGCTGCCCGTTCCCGCCGTCGAGACCTACCTGCTCGGCCACACGATCGGCCTCTGGCCGCTGCTGATGGGCGTGACGATGTGGCTCCAGATGCAGCTGAACCCGCAGCAGCCTGACCCGATCCAGCAGCAGATCTTCAACTGGATGCCGGTACTCTTCACGGTGATGCTTGCGGGCTTCGCTTCCGGTCTCGTCATCTACTGGGCTTGGAACAACATCCTTTCGATCACCCAGCAGTACGTGATCATGCGCAAGCAGGGTGTCGACGTGCCGCTGATGGACAATCTGAGGAAGACCTTCGGACCTCTGCGCCAGTTAGCGGGTCAAGGCGACGGCAACGGCTTCAAGAAGACCTTCGCTCCGATGCGTCAGCTCTTCGACCGCATCATGCGAAAAAAGGTCTGAACCGGCCGGCATTGGATATGGCCATGCCGTGAGCAGCCGCTATTCCAAGACCGAGATCGAGGCCGGCGAGCGCCTGTTCCGCCGCCCTTGGCAGTTCGTGCTGAGCGCTCCGACGCTCGAGGCCCTCCCGCCCGCCGACCGCCTCGAGATCGCCGTCGCCGGCCGTTCGAACGTCGGCAAGTCGACCTTGCTGAATGCCTTGACCGGGCATCACCGCCTCGCCCGCGTATCGAACACGCCGGGCCGCACCCAGGATCTGAACTTCTTCGCCGCTCCTGGCGTCGACTGCTACCTCGTCGACATGCCGGGCTACGGCTTCGCCGAGGCGCCGCGCACCAAGGTCGCGAGCTGGACGCGTCTCATCGGCGACTACCTGCGCGGCCGGCCGACGCTTGCCCGTGTGATCCTGCTGATCGACGCCCGCCGCGGGCTGAAAGACGTGGACCGGACGGTCATGCGCCTCCTCGACGATGCGGCGGTGTCCTATCAGCTTGTCCTCACCAAAACCGATAAGGTCCCAGCGCAGACGCTCCCCGCCCTGGAGTCAGCGCTCGCGGACGCCATCAGCCGCCACCCTGCGGCTCACCCCGCAACGCTCGCCACCTCGGCGATCACCAGCGCCGGCATCGATCTGCTGCGCGCGGAGATCGCGCGCCTGCTCGCCGAACGGCTCCCCGGCCTCTCACTCGACGAGCCCGCGTAGCGCGACGATCACCGTCTGGACCGGCGCATCGCCGAGCCTGCCGATCACCGCGCCGACGATGGCCGCCACGATCCATCCGCTCCAGCGCGCAAGTGCACGCAAGCGGTTGCCGCCGACGTCCACCTCGACCATCTGATCTGGAAGCGCCGTCTCCGCCGCCGCCCCATCCGACCCGACCGAGCGCACCGACACCGCCAGCAGCAGACGCTGCCGTCCGCTCCGCCGCGGCGTCACCGACCAGCGCCAGCTCGCATAGTCGTCGTTGAGGAACCCGAGCGTGCTCTCGATCCACTGGATCTCCGACGAAGCTGACTCGACGAAGAAGCCCCCGTCCGGCGCACGCAGCCGCAGCGCCATCGCTTTCGTCACCACGTTGCTGTGCTCGTAGACGGCACTGCCGCCGTCGAGGCTGCTGGCGAGTGCGACGACCTCCGCGCGCGGTAGGCGCACCTCGATGGTCGCCGTCGCGCCGACGCGCATGCTGCGGGGTATGCCCTGCGCGAGCCGAGCCGGATCGAAGCCGGCGGGTCCCAGCGGAGGCGCGGGCGTGGTCGCACCGTCGGCCGGCAGTGCGCCGGGAACGATCGGCGGGGGACCGCCTGCAGGGGGCGGCTTGCGGGCCTCGAGCGTCGGCTCCTGCGGACTCGTCGGCGCCGGCCTCAAGGCTCCCGCACTCCGGATCGCCTCGACCAGACCACCCATCACCTCACGCGCGCCCGTGGGAGGTGGAGGTGGCAACGGCGGGATCGGCGGCGGGGTGCGCGCCGCCCGCTGGGGCCCCGGCATCGCGCCGTTGCTCTGCGGCGGAAAGCCGGCCGGTGGCAACGGCGGCAGACCGTCGGCGGGAGGCGGCGCCGGCGGCTGCGGACCGCCCTGTCCGAGCCGGCTCGCATCGAGCTTCCGGCGCGTGCTCGCGAGGATCTCCTCCGTCGCCTGTGTCGCTGCCACGCTCGCAGCAGGGAGCGGTGACCTCGGCGCCGCGGTTGCGCTCTGCAGCGCGCGGATCGCCTCTGCAAAGGTAAGCCCGTTCGCCTGCAGGATCGCCGCCGCCTGGCTCTT
>JBIOVC010000148.1:0-2032 GCA_044867545.1 Hyphomicrobiaceae bacterium
CTGCTTTCGGTCAAGGCCGTCGTGCTTTACGGCCTCGGCCGCTGGGGTGGCCTCGATGATTGGCCGGCGCGGAGGTTCGCGATCTCGATCAGCCAGGGCGGCGAGTTCGCGTTCGTGCTGTTCACGGCCGGTGCGGCGGCCGGCGTGCTCGCGGGCACGGATGCGGCACTGCTTGCGATCGTCGTTACGCTGTCTATGGCCGCGACCCCGATGCTGCTGCTCATCGATGAGACCGTTGCGCCGCGCCGAGGCGCGCTTGCGGCATTCGTCGCGCCGCCGCCCGAGACCGGCCACGTCATCATCGCCGGGTTCGGCCGGTTCGGGCAGATCGTCGCCCGCGTGCTGAGAGCCAAGCGCATCCCGTTCACGGCGCTCGACATCAACCCCGAGCAGATCGCGTTCGTCGAGCGGTTCGGCTCCAAGGCGTTCTACGGGGACGCGAGCCGGCCGGAGGTGATCGAGTCCGCGCAGGCAGGCGAAGCCCGTGCGTTCGTACTGGCGATCGACGATGTCGAGGCGTCGATACGGGCGGCACAGTACGTCCGCACCCAATATCCCAAGCTGCCGATCTTTGCGCGCGCGCGCAACCGCAACCACGTACACCGGCTGATGGACCTCGGCGTCGGCATCATCCGCCGTGAGACCTTTCTGTCGGCGCTCGACCTGACCCGGGAGGTGCTGCGCGGCTTGGGCATACCCGAGCGTGACGTGCAGTTCGCGGTCGAGACCTTCGCGCGCCACGACCGGCGCCGGCTGAGGGAGAACTACAGGCATTACACCGACCAGCAGAAGATGGAGGAGCTGGCCCGCAGCGACTCGGCCACGCTCGCGCAACTCTTCGACGAGGATGCCGCCGAGCAGGCGCGCATCGCCGAGTCGCCCGATCAGGCAACGGCGCCGCCCAGAAGCAAGAAGGAAGTCACGGCATGAAGCGCATCGTATGCGTCGGGCATGCTGCGCTCGACCACATCTTCCGGATCGAGGCATTTCCCGTGCGGGCGACCAAGGTTCGGGCGATCGAGTACGTGGAGAGCGGCGGCGGCATGGCGGCCAACGCGGCGGCGGCGATCGCTCGGCTCGGCGGATCGGTCGAGCTGTGGAGCCGGGTCGGCGACGACGACACCGGCGTCAAGATCCGGCGTGGTCTGAAGGCTATCGGGGTGGATGCGCGCTACGTCCAGTCCTTCGAGGAGGGCCGGTCGTCGACGGCGGCCATCCTGGTCGATGATCAGGGCGATCGGCTGATCGTCGGTGCCCGTGACGTCAACATGCCGTCCGGCACGAGCTGGCTGCCACTCGAGCGGGTCAAGGATTCGGCCGCCGTGCTTGCGGACCTGCGCTGGCTCGAAGGCGCACGGATCGTGTTCGAGACGGCGCGTGCCGCCGGGGTGACGACGGTGCTCGATGCGGAGCTCGGCGGAAGAGAGGCGCTGTCGGAGCTGCTCCGTCTCACCGACTACGCGATCTTCTCGGAGCCTGCGCTCGGCGAGTTCGCGGGCAAGGGCAAGCGCGAGGACATGCTCGAGAGGGTGAGCAAGCTCGGTCCCCGCCACGTGGGCGTTACGCTCGGCAGCAACGGCTATGCCTGGCTCGAGGGCGGCGGGCTCCATGCCTGCCCGGCGTTTGCGGTCGATGTGGTCGATACGACCGGGGCCGGCGACGTTTTCCACGGCGCCTTCACGCTGGCGCTGGTCGAGGGGCGGGCGAGCCCCGACTGCGCCCGCACGGCGTGCGCTGCCGCGGCGCTGAAGTGCACGCGGCTCGGGGCACGTGCCGGGCTGCCGACCCGCAAGGAGCTCGCCACTTTCCTGCTGGCAAACCCCACGCGGAGTGAGCCGCAGCGGTAGACGCACCGGGCCACGGCCGGTAAACGGTCGCCTGGGCGGGCCGGCAGCGGTCGCGGAGAGCAAGGACGACAATCCCATGAGCGGATCGCAGGCTGGATCGGGACGGGGCGCGGCTGCGAGCCACCGGGACATGGCGAACGCCATCCGGGCGCTGGCGATGGATGCGGTCGAGGCGGCGAAATCGG
>JBIOVC010000149.1:0-2933 GCA_044867545.1 Hyphomicrobiaceae bacterium
TGGCGAGACGCCCCGCCGCGTCGGCGATGGCGTCGAGCAGCGGCTCGAGCCATTCATGCTCGGCCTTGGCGAAGTCGCGCAGCAGATAGTGCTGGACGGCGTCCTTGTGGCCCGGATGGCCGACGCCGATCCGCACCCGCACGTAGTCGTTGCCGATGTGGGCGGAGAGCGAGCGCAGGCCGTTGTGGCCGGCGTTGCCGCCGCCTGCCTTCACCTTGAGGCGACCGGGTGCCAGGTCGATCTCGTCGTGGAAGACGACGATGTCGTCCTCCTTAATCTTCAGGTAGCGCTGGGCCTCGCCGACCGACTCGCCGCTGTCGTTCATGTAGGTCTGAGGCTTCAGCAGCAGCACGCGAGCGCCCAAAAGCTCGCCTTCGGCGGCGAGGCCGCGGAACTTGCGCTTCCAGGGCGTGAAGCCGGCGCGATCGGCGATCCGCTCGACGGCCATGAAGCCGACGTTGTGCCGATGGCGGGCGTACTTCTCCCCGGGATTGCCGAGCCCGATGAACAGTTTCATGTGCGGTCACATCGCGTGGGCGGCGAAACGCCCGAGGCACTGACGGCGCGCTACTTCTTCTTGCCGCCCTTGGCGTCGTCGCCCTTGGCAGCGGGCTCGCCGCCCTTGGCGGGCGCTGCACCCTTGGCGCCGGGGGCGGCCTTGCCAGCCTCGGCACCGGCCGCAGCGGCCTCGCCCTCCGCGCCCTCGGCCACGGCGCCTTCGGCCGCGGTGGCGGCCGCGGCCGCGAGCTCGTCCTCCTCCGGCTTCATCGAGGCCGCGCCGGCGATGGTCGCAACCGTGAAGTCGCGGTTCAGAATGGTCGGGCGGACGCCCTCGGGCAGCTTGGTCGCCGAGATGTGGATCGAACGGCCGATCTCGAGACCCTCGAGGCTGAACTCGAAGACATCCGGGATCGCATTCGCCGGGCAGGTGACCTCGACCTCGCGGCGGACGATGTTGAGCACGCCGCCGCGCTTCAGGCCCGGCGACAGCGCCTCGTTGACGAAGCGGACGGGCACGCTGACGCGCACCCTGCTCGAGGGTAGGACGCGCTGGAAATCGACGTGGATCGGATTGTCCTTGACGGGATCGAGCTGGATGTCGCGCGGCAGCACGCGGCTCTTCTTGCCGTCGACATCCAAGTCGAACACGGTCGACATGAACCGGCCGCGCTGGATCAGTTTGAACAGATCGTTGTGGTCGACCGCGACGGTCTCAGGCGCGCCCGCATCACCATAGATCACCCCCGGGACCCTGCCCTCGCGCCGCACCGAGCGGGCCGCACCCTTGCCGGTGGCGCCGCGCGCCGTTGCCTTGATCTCGACGGTGTCCGCCATGGGTCGTCTCCAATGAAAATGGGGCCCGACGGCCCGTCCGCGCTTTAGTGGCGGCATGGAAAGCGCCGGCCGGCAGTCGTCGCCGATGCCCGGACCAAGCGCAGCGGGTTATAGCGGCGGGCCGGATGGAATGCAATCCGAGCCAAACCTCGAAATATCCGCACCGTCCGAGGCCTCCGGCCGCCGGTTTTCTTGACTTCCGGCGAGCCATCACTATGGTGCGCCGCGTTGATCGACCTGCCGGGTACGGGGCCATCTCGCGCGTCTGGGACGGCACCACAATGTCAATCGAAGGCAAGGACGGGGAGCGGGATCGGGGCCGGATCAGCCAGGCCGATCGCGACGCCCTCAACAAGCGCGCCTCCGACATCGGACGGCGGCTTGACGATGTGGCGGCGCGCCGGCAGCCGGACCACGACGAGGCCGCACGAGTGCGGGGCCAAGCCATGGGCCAGGCGTTCCGCATCGTCGCGGAGCTGGTGGTCGGCGTGGCGGTCGGAGGGTTCGTCGGTTACACCCTCGACCGCTGGCTCGGTGCGACGCCGTGGCTGCTGGTCCTGGGCTTGATGCTCGGCTTCGCGGCGGGTTTGATGAACGTGGTGCGTACCGCGCGCCAGATGCAGGCGGGCGCCGAGCCGCTGCAGCGGACAGCGAGGCCGGTGCCGGACGACGAGGACGAGGACGACAGGTAGAGGGCAGACGTGGCAACCGAATCGGCGACCGGCGGCGGGCACGGCCCGATGCACCAGTTCGAGATCCAGCGGATCGTGCCGCTCGAGATCGCGGGCTATGACGTCTCCTTCACCAACTCCTCACTCTATATGCTCGTCGCGGTGGTGCTGATCACCGGCTTCCTGCTCTATGCGATGCGGGCCGGCGCGCTGGTGCCGGGGCGGACACAATCGATCGCCGAGGTGCTCTACGAGTACGTCGCCAACATGGTCAGGGAGAACCTCGGGTCGGAGGGGGCCAAGTTCTTCCCCTGGATATTCACGATCTTCATGTTCATCCTGACGCTGAACCTGCTGGGCATGATCCCCTACAGCTTCACCGTCACCAGCCACATCATCATCACCTTCGCGCTGGCGGCGATGGTGTGGATCACCGTCACCATCGTCGGCTTCGCGCGGCACGGGCTCGGCTACCTCAAGCTGTTCGTGCCGTCGGGCGTGCCCTGGTGGCTGATGCCGATCATCATCCCGATCGAGCTCATCTCCTATCTGATCCGCCCGATCAGCCACTCGGTGCGGCTATTTGCCAACATGATGGCTGGGCACACCATGCTCAAGGTGTTTGCAGGCTTCGTGGTGGGGCTCGGTGCGCTCGGCGGCTGGGCGCCGATGGTGTTCCTGGTGGCGTTCACCGGCCTCGAGGTCGTCGTCGCGTTCCTGCAGGCGCTGATCTTCACCGTGCTCACCTGCATCTATCTCAACGATGCGCTGCACATGCATCACTGATCCTTCAACGCTATCGCGCGGCAAGCGCAAGGCACTCTAAGCAAAGGAGAAGAACATGGAACTGCAAGCCGCAAAGATGATCGGGGCGGGCCTTGCCTGCAGCGCGCTGATCGGCGCCGGCATCGGCATCGGCACGATCTT
>JBIOVC010000150.1:0-3736 GCA_044867545.1 Hyphomicrobiaceae bacterium
AGCCCCTCCGGCGTGTTCACCGTGGTGAAATATACAATCTTCACGAGATGCTCCGGCCCGAGCTTCTCCGAGGCGAGGCACGCGAGCAGGTTATCCCAGGCCTGCTCGATCTGCGCTGCGAGATCCCCTGCGATCGCGCCGTCCGGCTTGACCCCGACTTGGCCGGCGAGCACGACCCGCTTGAGCCGGTTGCCGAGTGAATGCACGCTAACGTGGCTATAGTGGCCGGCGGGCGGACGCACGGCGGGCGGATTGTTGCGGCGGATGGTCATCGATCTCTCCCGATAAGCCGGCTTGCCGGCCGGAGACTGAGGAAGGCGGGACGGGTCACTCTCGCCCCGCGACGGTTTCCGCAGCAAAATAAGGTCAACCGCTTCAAGTGCCAATGACCACTCGCTGCAGAGCAAGCGTTGCCAGAAAGCACAGAACGGCGGCGAGGGCCGCTTCGGGTTCCTGCGCACCAGCGAGAAATACCGCGTCGACCAGCGAGATTCCGGCAATCAGGCTGACGACGGCACGCGGCACGTCCCCCTTGGCGCGGCGCTTGAGGTAGGCGAGCGCTACCACCATCCACGCTGCCAGTGCCGCGACCAGAAGGGCTGCGAGGACGCCGCCACTGGGCAAGATGGTGAAGCCGTACACGAGCGGTGCGGCAAGGAACGCGAGCGGCCACAGCGCATCGAGCCGGTCGAAGGCTTCCTCCTTGGCTACGTAGGTGAGGCCGATCAGATAGCACAGGCTGACCAAGGCGATGACCCAGAGCGCCAGAGCGGGAGCCACAATCGCTACGTAGCCTGCCGTCGCGTAGGCCAGCACACGGCAGAGCCCCATGAAGAACGGGCTCAGCGGGTTGTCTTTGTGGTGCCAGTCGTAAAGCACGATTGCTCCCGCGAGCACGAGCGCGGCAAGCATCGGCGGCCATCCCGTGGGCGGCGTCGCCATGGCACTCGCCCAGAGCACCACCGTAAGGCCGGCGAGAACAAGACCGAAGCCGGCCGCGAACACGGTATCGGCTGCCACGAGGCCGGCCGGGACTGGCCGATCCGGCCGCTCGACCGCGTCGATGTCGCGGTCGAAGGCATCGTTGAGGTACATACCGCCGACGTAGAGCAGCGACAGGCCGAGGGCGACGAGCAGCGTGCTCGGCTGCCACGGCTCGCCGCCGGCGACCACCGTCCCGGCAAGCGCGTTCGACCATACGGTGGGAAGGTTGGAGACCCGTCCCAGTCGTATGGCAACGGCCGGCGTCATGCCGCGAGCTGATCCTCGACCCAGGCAAGCTCGCGTGCGACCGCGGTTGCCACGTCGACGCTGCGCAGCTCCTCGGGCAGCACGTCGAAGGTGTAGGTCTCGACCTCCAGATGCCGGCTGATCGGCGCACGCTTGTGGAGGGCAAGCACCTGGCGCAGGAAGCTCTGCGTGGTGGCAAGCACCGGCAAAGTCTCGTGGAACACGGGCACATGGCAGTGCACGCGCCACTCGTGTCCGATGGCCCCGTCGACGGCCTCGAACGCGGGCCCGAGGTCGAGGAAGCGTACCAGGCTGCCGTCGCCGCGTCGTTCGACAACCTGGTGGAGGTAGACTCCGTCATCGAACCGCTTGAGCTGCCTCACGGTGGCGCCATCGACTTTCGGCACCCGCAAGGCCGCAGACAGCTGCAGCTTGAGGACCGGGATGCCGGAACGGGCGAGGCGCGCGAAGCTCGCGGCGGCGTCCTCGAACTCGACCGCCGCGTGACAGACATCGAAGCAGAGGCCGAGGTGGCGATGCAGCGCCGCTTCCGCCTCGGGTCGTGACAGTCCGGTCAGCTCCGCAACCGTCGCCACCGCAGCCGGCGCATAGAGATAGTCCTCGAAGAACTGTGCCGCCCCGCCGGTCGTTTCGAGGTAGCACATGGGCTCGGGCTCGATGGCCAGCGCAATCGTTCGCCCTGTCTCATCGCGCAGGCGCACAAGGTGCGCTACGTGTTCGAGCAGGTTCGCAGCGATGACGGAGAGGACGCCGGGCTCGCGGCCGATCGGGCCGAACGTTGCCGGCACCGTGCTGATGCTGCCGTCGAGGTCGGGTTCATCCCGGAGCAGTTCGACAAGGATGTCGGCCAGGCGATTGCTGTAGGCGAGCCGCTCGGCAAAGCGCCAGTCCGGCTGGTAGACGTCCTCCTTCACCCGCGTGCCGTGGAAAGGACCATAGGGAAACCCGTTGATGGTGAAGACGTAGAGGCCGTTGCGGACCAGGAAGTCGTGGAACTGGGCAAGCACGTCGGGCCTTGCCAGCTCCTCTGCGGCGACGGCCGACAGGCGCAAGCCGACCCCCATGCGCTGGTCAGGGGAGGCTTTGCGCTTGACCTCCGGCAGGTACCGCTCGAGCGCGGCACGCGTCTCGCTCCACGTCTCACCGCGGTGGATATTCGTGCAATAGGTGAGATGGGTGCCATCCGGCAGTTTCATTGGCCATTCTGCCGCAACTTGAGCCAACCGATCGATTGCAGCACCAGTGCCTCGTCCATCTCGTGTACCTCGACGCCGCGCCCGAAAACCTGAAGCAGCGTGATGGTGAGATCGCCGCCCAAATGCTCTCGGAACTCGTGCAGGCCGTCGAGTATGGCGTGGCCGCCGCCGGTGCCTGCGGCCTCCAGCGCCGGATGCCAGAGCTTGAAGCCCAAGAGCTCGAGCAAGGCGGCTACCCGCTCTTCCGCTCCCGGCGCGAGCAGGCCGGCCAACACGGAATAGCGCGTGTCGAGCGCTATCCCGATGGCGACAGCCTCGCCGTGACGTACGTGATTGCGGGTGAGCGACTCGAGCTTGTGCGCAGACCAGTGGCCGAAGTCGAGCGGCCGGGCACTGCCCGCTTCGAACGGGTCTCCGCCGTGCGAAATCTGGCGCATGTGAATCTCGGCGCAGCGGCGGATCATGTGGGCCATGGCCTGCCGACCGAAGATCGACAGGGCATCGATATTGCGCTCCAGCCACCGGAAGAAGTCGGCGTCGCGGATCAGCGCCACCTTCACCGCCTCGGCCATGCCGGCGACCTTCTCGCGCGCGGGCAGGCTTTCGATCAGCGCCAGATCATTGAGCACGGCGAACGGCGGCGCGAACGTGCCGATGAAATTCTTCGACCGCTTGAGATTGACGCCGTTCTTAACTCCGACGCCGGAATCGTTCTGCGCCAATACCGTCGTCGGCACCCGGATCAGTCGGATGCCGCGGTGGCTGGTGGCAGCCACCAAGCCGACCGTATCGAGCACGGCCCCGCCTCCAATGGCGATGATGAATGAATGCCGGTCGATCCGATGCTCCTGCACGAGCCCTTGCATCCACTCGATATGGAACAGCTCGTTCTTCACTTTCTCTCCGCCCGGCACGAGCACGGGGTCGGCGACGAGCTCCATGGCCGCAGCATGGTGGGAAGCGTAGGAGCGGATGTCTCCGGCGAGAGGCGGCCGCGCTGCAGCGACGCCGTCGTCGAGAAAGGCGATGCAGCGGTGACGTCGCGTCTTCTCCAGCCGCGTCAGCGTCTCCACGAGGACCCGATTGCCGGGCGCGAACAGGTTCTCGGTGAAATGGACCGGGTACTCGTAGCGGACGTCGAAACGCTGCACGTACGTCGCCCCCAGCGTCGAGGCCGGGACGTCACCGCTCGGATGCCTGATCTCGTCCATGCCGGCCGCCCCGTCGATATCGGTGAGCCCGCGCCGGCAGTGTGACCCTCCCGGCGCAGCGGCGTCAAGCAGCGAGCT
>JBIOVC010000151.1:0-6301 GCA_044867545.1 Hyphomicrobiaceae bacterium
CCAGCAAGGGATTCGAGCCAGAGGAGTGTCGCGCCAATCGAAATCTGCGCCATCGCACCCTAATGCAACGAGGACGGACCGCGAGCGCGCAAGCCGCAATCCGCAGGCGGTGGGCCTATTTACGGCCTGCGCTGCTCGGCGGCCGGTAGTCCGGCGCCCACATCGCCATCGTCCCTCGGCCCTGGAAGTAGCGGTAGTCGATCTCGCCGGCCTGCATCTCGAACTCGAGCGCCGGGCCGCCGGCAGACCAGCCGCCCTGCCCCGCCGCCGCGACGTCGAGCGTCAGCCGGAAGGTATAGCTGCCGGGCTCGGAGTCGAGAATCCGCGCCACCGCCTCCCCGACGCGGGGCTCGAACTGCAGCGTCTCCGAGTAGGTCGCGCGCCCCGAGAGCACGACCGGAGCGAACGGCCGCAGGATCGGCTCGCCCCACGAGCCGAGGCGAGCCGCGTAGAACACCTTGGACTGCTTGGTGCGAGGGTTGAGGACCTCGAGGTTGACCGACTGGACGACTGCCGGTCGCGCACCGTCGTTGGCAATCGTGATCGGCATGATGAACACCTCCCGCGGCGACTCCGGCCTGTCGGGATCGGTGTAGTCGATGCGCGGCGCAACGAACACCGCAAGCTCCGGCGCGCGCAGCGCGGATTCGTAGAGACTATAGGCCGAGAACAGCAGTGCCACGGCCGACATCAGCGTCGGCAGCACGTTCGACAGGTGCGTCATGTGCCCCCCGGCCGCATCTAAGGTTGGACGATCCGGTGCCACAGCATAGCTGCCGGCCGATCGGGGCGGAAAGAGGGATCGTCTCCACCAAGGCGAGTTGCGGCGGCCGTGCCGCCGCAACGTCACACCAAACCGCTACACGCGCGCCGCCCCGACGGTTGCAAGCTCGGCCTCGAGGGCCTTCTCGATGGCGCCGCGCGGTCGCGTGTAACGCGCCATCAGATCGTAGAGCACGGGCGTCAGGAACACCGTCAGAAGCAGCGACAGGCCGAGTCCGCCGACGATCACCATGCCGATCGCGATGCGGCTCTCGGCGCCTGCGCCGCTGGCCAGAGCGAGCGGCACCGCGCCGAGGATCATCGTGATGGTCGTCATCAGGATCGGCCGGAACCGGATCACCGAGGCCTCGATCACGGCTTCCCGCACCGTACGGCCCTGGTCACGGAGCTGGTTGGCGAACTCCACGATCAGGATGCCGTTCTTCGCCATCAGACCGACCAGCAGAATGATGCCGATCTGGCTGTAGACGTTGATCGACAGACCGGCGACCGCAAGCGAGTAGACCGCGCCGGCAAGCGCCAGCGGCACGCTCAGCATGATGATCAGCGGGTGGACAAAGCTCTCGAACTGCGCTGCGAGCACCAGGAAGACGATCATCAGCGCCAGCGCCAGCGTCACCGCGACACCGCCGGAGGTCTCCTTGAACTGCTGCGACGGACCGGCAAACTTGAGCTTCACCTCCGGCGGCATGATCTCGGACGCAGCCTTCTCCATGAAGTCGAGCGCCGTGCCGAGATCGTAGCCTTCCTTCAGCGAGGCCTCGATGGTGATCGCCGGCAACCGGCCGAAGCGGCGAAGCTCCGCGGCCGCGGCGCTCTCCGACATGGTGACGAGAGCGCTGAGCGGCACCAGGGTCTGCTTGTCCCCGGCCCGCACGAAGATGCCGCTGATATCGTTTGGCGTGCGGCGATCATCCTGCCTCGCCTGCACCATCACCGGATAGGCGCGGCCCCGGTCGACGTAGTCTGTAACCTCGCGCGACGCAAAGAACGTCCGCATCGTCGATGCGATCGTCTCGACGCCAATCCCGAGATCGTCGGCCCGCTGGCGGTCGATCTTCAGCGTGAGCTGAGGCTGGTTCTCCTCGTAGTCCATCTCCACGCTTTCGAGACCGGGGTTGTCCTCGGCGCGGTGCAGGAGCGCCTTCGCCCAGGTTTTCACGTTCTCGAAGTCGGGGTTGCCGATCACCACGCGGACCGGTGTGCGCGCGCCGCGCACGCCGAGACCCACCGGGATCGAAGCCGCCGCCTTGGCCCCTGTCAGACGGTTCGAAATCGGCCGGAGCTCGTTCATGAGCTGATTGGCGGTCTTTGCTCGATGGTCCCAGTGCTTGAGACGGAGCGCCACGAAGCCGCGGTTCGGGCGGCCGGCGGTGCCGACCACCGAATAGATCGTCTCGACGTCGCCCCGCGCCCGTAGCGGCTGCACCGCCTCTTCCATGATCTTGTTCTGCGCGTCCGTGTAGCGCACCGTGCTGCCCTCGGGCGCCGTCATCGCGATCGGAATGAACCCGCGGTCCTCGCGAGGGGTCAGCTCGCGCGGAAGGCGTTCGAACACCAGCCAGCTCCCGCCGGCGAACACGGCCGTGATCAGGATGACGACTGCGGGCGCCGCCACGGCCTTCTCGAGCAGCCGTTTGTACAGAGCCCCGGCAAAGCCCATGCTCGCAGTGCCTTCCACGTGCGGCCGCGTCGCCTTCATCAGCAGCTTGGAGGCGAGCATCGGGCACAGCGACAGCGCCACGAACGTCGAGATTACAACTGCGCCCGCCATCACGAATCCGAACTCGGTGAACAGCCGCCCGACCTGGCCCTCGAGAAACGAGATCGGTATGAACACCGCGATCAGCGTCATCGAGGTCGCCAGCACTGCGAACGTCACCTGCCGCGTACCGAGAGCGCTCGCGACCAGCGGACTCTCGCCGAGATCGATGCGGCGCTGCACGTTCTCGAGGACCACGATCGCGTCGTCGACGACGAGGCCGATCGCCAGGAGCAACGCGAGCAGCGTCAGCACGTTGATCGAGTAGCCGAGCGCCCAGATTATGAGGAAGCAGCCGACCAGCGACACCGGGATGGTCACTGCCGGGATCATGGTGGCCCGCACCGACCAGAGGAACGCCAGGATCACCAGCACGACGAGCACCAGCGCAATGCTGAGCGCGATCAGCACCTCTTTGATCGACGCCGACACGAACAGGGCATCGTCCGAGCCGATGATGATCGACATGCCCTCAGGCAGCGAGCCCCTGAGGCTATCGATCTCCTTTCGCACCGCGTTCGATATCGCGATCGTGTTGGCCTTCGACTGACGCAGGATCGCGAGACCGACCGCCTGCGCCCCGTTCGAGCGCACGATCGTCTTGTCGTCCTCCGCGCCGAGCTCGACGGTCGCAATGTCGCTGAGCCGCACCGGGTAGCCGCCGATGCGGTCGACGACGATATTGCGGAACGACTCGACCGTCTGCAGCCGGCTGTCGACCCGGATCGAAAGCTGCAGGTTGAGCGATTCGACCTCGCCGGCGGGCAGCTCCAGGTTGTTGCGTCGAAGCGCCGCCTCGACCTCTGCCACGGTGAGGTTGCGGGCCGACATCGCGGCGCGGTCGAGCCAGATACGCACGGCGTACCTGCGCGAGCCCTGGATGTCCACGTCTGCCACTCCATCGAGCGTCGCCAGCCGATCGACGACGAAGCGCTCGACATAGTCGGTGATCTCGGGCGGAGACATCCGGGTCGATGTCACCGCCAGCCGCATCACCGGATCGGAATCGCTGTCGTTCTTGAAGATTTCAGGCTCTTCGACATCCTCGGGAAGGTCGCCGCGCACCCGCCCGATCGCATCGCGCACGTCGTTGGCGGCGTCGTCGGACTTCCGCCCGAGCTCGAACTCGATCACCGTACGGCTGCGCCCGCGCCGGCTCTGCGACTCGATCGACTTGACGCCGCTGATCCCGGCGACCGCCCCCTCGATCACCTCGGTGATGTCGGTGTCGACGATCTCGGGCGCCGCTCCGGTGAGCTTCGTCGCGACCGTGACGACCGCCGTGTCGATGTCGGGCAGCTCCCGGATCGGCAGCCTGAACAACGCGCCGATCCCAAGTACTATGATGAGCATGCTGGCAACACTGGCCAGCACCGGCCTGCGAATGCTGAGGTCGGAAAGCGTCATGTACCGTTGCCCCGCCCACCCCCGCCCTTCTTGCGTTCTGCCGACGCCCCGCCGCTTTCGCCGACGACCCGTATCGGCACGCCGTCCCTGAGCCGCTGAACGCCGCGCACGACGATCCTCTCGCCCGCGGCAAGACCCTTTGTGATCTCGACGAGGCCCGGCTGCCGCTGTCCGAGCTTGACGCTGCGACGCAGAGCTTTCTGGTCCACGGCAAGATATACGAAGGTGTCGTCCGCCTCGGCGATGATCGCTTCCTCCGGCACCGTCAGCGCGTCCTTCTCCGACAGCACCACCACGACCCGCATGAACATGCCGGCCGGCAGCACCCGGTCGGGGTTGGGCACGCCGGCGCGTACCTTGAAGGTCCTCGAGACCTTGTCGATCCGGCTGTCGATGCTGCTGATCTTGCCGGCGAAGCTGCGCCCGGGGAACGCCGCACCCTCGGCTTCTACCGGCATGCCGATCCGCGCTTCTCCGAACACGGTCTCAGGCAGCAGGAACTCGAGCTCGACCTCGGAGAGATCATCGAGCGTCGTCACCACCATGTCGCTGTCGATGCGCGCGCCGACCTCGACCCGGGTCAGACCGACACGGCCGTCGAACGATGCGCGCAGTGTACGATCGGCAAGCCGGCGGTCGGCCCGCTCGATCTCGGCCGATGCTGTCGCCTCCAGCGCCCTGAGCTGCTCGAGTGTTGCGGTCGTCACCGTATTGGACTGCCGCAGCACCTGCGCACGCTCGAGCGCAAGCCTCGCCTGCTGCAACTTGGCCCGCGCCTCCGCGAGGTTCGCCCGCTCGATGTCGTCATCGAGCCGAAGAATGGTGTCGCCCTTCTTGACCTCCTGGCCCGCGACCACGGGGATCTCGACCACGCGGCCCGCAACCAGCGGCACGACCTCGATCGCCTGGCGCGCCTTGGTGGTAGCGACTGCGTCGACGGTCCGCTTGAGGCGCGTGGCCTTCACCTCGCCGAGCTCGACAGGCCGCGCGGGCGGACCTGCATTGCGCTCTATGTTCGCGCCGGTGGCCTTGTCGGCATAGGTGACGTAGAGCCAATAGGCGCCATACCCACAGGCGAGCACTGCCACCAAGATCGCCAGTCTTCGAACGAATGCCATCGGTCCCCTACGTCTCCAAACCCCGGGCATCGCCCAGCGCTCCCGATCCGAACGGGAGCTGTTCGCAATCCGGCCCCGTGCGCTACCCGCTTTTTTTTGTCCCTGGCGGGCTATTGCCGACGCTGTTGTACACCAAATCTAGCTCAGCGCACCATGCGGGCGGCATCGGTACGTAAACCAAGGAACGTCGTGCGGGACGGATTTCCGTTGCCGCAGATGCGAACAACAATATTCGCCCCGCTGGGGGCTGTTCTCGTGCCTCTATTCGATCGAACCTCTTGAGCTGATACGGCCTCGAGGATGGTGAACGAAACCGCCGGCCCTCATCCATCGGCCAGGACTTCGACCGGCCATGGAGCCACATCTCCCCAAGCCTCGGAACCGGGCTGAAGCCTGAGCTCGTCCGCACCCTCGCTCGCTGCCAGAACCAGGTCGACGACCGCGGTTGCCCGCCCGAGCGCGTCGACCGGGCCGGAGCCGGCGAGCAGGTAGCCGAGCAGCAGGCCCGCCATCAGATCGCCGGTGCCGTGGGGCACGTCCGCCCGCACCGGCACGCGCGAGACAAACGCGCCTTCGCCCGCAATGATCAGATTTGCCTGCTCGCCCTGATCCCTGCCGTCCAGCGAGGTCGCAAGCACGGTTGCGGCACCGAGTGCCCGCGCCGCGAGCGCGGCCGACGCCGCATCCCCAACCACCCTCCCCGAGAGATAGGCAAGCTCGAACCGGTTCGGGGTCACGACATCGGCACGGGCAACGAGCACATCACGGAGCGCTGCCGCGGCCTCGGAACCGATGTAAAGCCCTCCAGGGTCGTCGCCCGACACCGGGTCGCAGAGATAGCCGAGGCCCGGCCGCCTCTCCCTGAGCCGGGCCACCGCCTCCGCCGCAAACGCGACGTGCGCCACACTCGGCAGATACCCGGTGATCATCGCATCGACCTCACCGAGCCAGCCGTTCTCGTCGAGCGCGTCCACCATCCGCTGCAGCACGGCCGCCTCGATCCGCGTGCCGGCCGAATGCGGGTGGCCCGGATGGTTCGACAGCAGCACGGTCGGCAGCGCCCACACCTCGTGCCCGAGCCGCTCGAGTGCGGGCACGATCGCGGAGAGCCCGACATGGCCTCTGGCGACCTGCGAGGAGATGGCAAGCACGCGCGCCAAGCGTTTCGCTCCAGTCAGATCACGTTCTTCTCGGCGAGCGGCTCGTTGCGCACGATCCGCTCGTAGCCGAG
>JBIOVC010000152.1:0-4781 GCA_044867545.1 Hyphomicrobiaceae bacterium
ACCCCGAAGCCCATCGGGCCGAAGCCCATCGAGCCGATCAGCGAATCGGGGCGTCTCGGCCGGCAGTACTGGATCAGCCAGTTGTGATGGATGCCGATGTCGCTGACCAGGATCGCGTCCTCCGGCAGCACCTTGTCGATCTCGTGCGCGGCGCGCTGCGGCTCAATCGGGCTGGTGTCGTCGAGGAACCCTGGCGCAATGAGGGCGTCCCATTCCTTGCGGTAGCCGGCGATCGCCGACAGCCATTGCCGCCTGCGCGCCGCCATCTCAGGAATCATTTTGCGGCTTTCGACCTCGGCCAGCACCTGGCGCAGGAACGTGCGCACGTCCGCCATCAGCCCGAGCGCGACGGGGTAGTTGCGGCCGATCTCCTCGGGGTCGATGTCGACGTGGATCAGCTTGGTCGGCGGAATGCTGAACGAGTAGCCGGGTATCCATGAGCTCGACGTCCGGTCGTCGAACCGGACGCCGAGCGCCAGCAGCACATCCGCCTGCCTGGCGGCGTGGTTGGCCTGGTATTGGCCGTTCCTGGCGACGAGCCCGAGACAAAGCTCATGCTGGCTGTCGATTGCACCCTGACCGCTGGCGGAATAGGCCACGGGAATCCTCAGCCGTTCCGCGAGCGCAACGAGGTCGGCGGTCGCGCCGCCATACTTCACGCCCTGCCCGACCAGGATCACCGGCCTCTCGGCCGCGAGCAGCATATCGACCGCTTTGACGACGCCTTCGGGATCGGCGCCGCATCGGGAGGAGATATTCGCCGTCCACTGCTCGGGGTCCGGGGTTTCCTCCGCCGCTGCCTCCTTGAAGATGTCGAAGGGCACGTCGAGAACCACCGGTCCGGGCCTGCCCGTCACCATCGTCTTCCATGCCTGGCGCACCGCGAGCGGCACCATGTCGCCACGAGTCGGTTGGAACACGCGCTTGCAGTAGGCGCGCACGGTCGATGGGTAGTCGGCCTGGTAGTGCCGGTAGAGCTCCTGGAAAGCGCCGCGGTTGAACTGGCTGGTCGGCACGTTGCCTGTGACCGCCATGAACGGAACCGAATCGAGGAACGCGTTGGCGAGAGCGATCGGCATGTTGGCCGAGCCCGGACCGCAGGACGTAAACGTAGCGATCGGCTGCCCCGAGACGCGGTAGTAGACGTCGGCCATGAACCCGCTCACAGCTTCATGGTGGACGGATATCGTCTTTATGTCGCCCGACCGTTCGTACAGGGCATCGATGAAGCTGATGTTGCCGTGACCGCACAACCCGATCGCATAGGGGACCTTCTGCCTAATGAGATGGTCCACGATGATCTGGCCGCCATTGAGCATATTGGACATGGTTTCTCTCCGCCGATTGTTCGGTCATTGGCCGCCGGGTGGCACGCGCCACGTCAAAGGTTGAAGACGATGAGGCGCTCTTCGGTCATCTCGCGGATCGCATAGTGCGGGCCTTCGCGCCCTATGCCGCTGCCCTTCACCCCGCCGTAGGGCAGCTGGTCGGTCCGCCAGGTCGAGGTCCCGTTGATGATGACGCCGCCGCTCCGCACGCGCCGCGCCGCGGCGATCGCGGTGCTGAGCGAGCCGGTGTAGATGCCGCATTGCAGTCCGAGAGGCGACTTAGTCACCAGCTCGAAGACATCTTCGATATTGCGGTACATCTGAACCGAGGCCACCGGCCCGAACACTTCATCGCGTACCACGCGCATGCCGGGGGCGACGTCGGCCAGCAGGGTGGGCTCGAGCTGCGCACCGCGCCGCACTCCGCCTGTGCAGACGCGCGCTCCCGCCGCGGCCGCTTCCTCGACCCACGTCGCCACTCGGGTCGCAGCGGCCTCGTCGATCAGCGTGCCAACATCGGTCGCCGGATCGAGCGGGTCGCCGACCTTCAGCTTCTTGACCTCGGCAACGAGCGAGGCGACGAGCTCGTCATGGCGGCTTTCGTGCACGTAGATGTTCTGGACCGATATGCAGCTTTGGCCGGCAAGCCGCATGGCGTTGCGGGCGCAGGCGGGCACGGCTGCCGCGAGGTCGGCATCGGCATGGATGATCGTCTGGCCCGTGCCGCCGAGCTCGAGCGCCACCCGGCGCAGGCCCGATGCCGCCTTGATCTCCGCGCCGACGCGGGTCGATCCGGTGAACGTTACGAAGTCGACCCTCGGGTCGCGGACCAGGAGCGGCCCGACCTGATTGCCATAGACGACATTCAGGAACCCGGGCGGAACGCCCGCATCGACAAAGATCTCGATCAGCTTGTGCACGACCAGCGGCGCTTGCGGCGGCGGCTTGAGCACGACCGTATTGCCGGCGGCGAAAGCAGGGGCGATCTTGTGGGTGGCGAGGTTGAAGGGCGCGTTGAACGGGGTGATGGCAGCGATCACCCCGACCGGGAACCGCAGCAGCATCGCGATCTTGCCGGCGCCCATATCCGTCGCATCGAGCGGCACGTGCTCGCCCTGAATGCGCACGGCCTCCTCGGCCGACAGCCTGACCGTGCTCGTCGACCGCTCGACTTCGGCTTTGCAGTCCTTGATCGCCTTGCCGGTCTCTCGCGCCATGATGAGACCGATCTCGTCGGCACGCTCCGCGACCAGGGCCTCGGCCTTGCGGAGGATCTCCGCACGCCTATAGCCGGGCATCGCCGCCGCATCGGCCTTTGCCGAGACCGCAGCCGACAGCGCGGCATCGAGGTCGGCCGCCGTCGACTCCGGTGACAGCGCCACTACGTCGCCGCGGTAGGGATCGATGATCTCGCGCTCGACATCGCCGAACCGCCACTCGCCGCCGATGAGCATGGGCACCCGAACTGCGGGAGCCTGTCGCACGGATGCTGCAGTGCTGGCCTTCAAGGCACGGTCTCCTTCCCTTGTCTCAACGGCGCTCTCACGCGAGGCGCCTTCCACTTTCCGGATCGAACAGGTGCACGAGATCTCGCTGCGGCATCACGCTCACGAGCTCGCCGGGTCTCGCCGACAGGCGCTCCCGGAAAATGCAGGTCAGCGGATGCCCGGCGACGGTGAACTGGGCTTGGGTCTCGGAGCCCATGGGCTCCAGCACCACGAGCTCTGCCGCGATCCCGTTCTCCTGCAGCCGGAAATGTTCCGGCCGCACACCATAGGTCACCGGCTGACCGTGTACCGCCTTCGCATCGGGCGGCACCGGTAGCTCGAAGCCGTCCTGCGTCACGAACGACCGCTGGGCGCCGTCCGCGGAGATGGTCCCCTTCAGCATGTTCATCGCCGGGGAGCCGATGAAGCCGGCGACAAACGTATTGCCCGGGCGGTCGTAGAGCTCGAGCGGCGTTCCCATCTGCTCGATCCGGCCGTCATGCATGACGACGATCCGGTCGGCCATCGTCATCGCCTCGATCTGATCGTGCGTGACATAGACGGTGGTTGTCCGGAGGCGCTGGTGCAGTTGCTTGACCTCAGCCCTCATTGCCACGCGCAGCTTGGCATCGAGGTTGGACAAGGGCTCATCGAATAGGAACACCTGGGGATTGCGCACGATGGCACGGCCCATGGCGACGCGCTGGCGCTGGCCGCCGGAAAGCTGGCGAGGGTACCGGTCGAGAAATGATGTGAGCCCCAGTATCTCGGCAGCAGGTCGGACCCGCTTCTCGATCTCGGCCTTCGGCGTGCCCTTGAGCTTGAGCGAGAAGCTCATGTTGTCCCGCACGGTCATGTGCGGATAGAGCGCGTAGCTCTGAAAGACCATCGCTATGTCGCGATCCTTCGGGGCCACGTCGTTGACGACCCGATTGCCGATCAGGATCTCGCCACCAGTCACGTCCTCGAGGCCTGCGATCATGCGGAGCAATGTCGACTTTCCGCAACCTGATGGGCCGACGAGAATGACGAACTCGCCTTCGCGAATATCCAGGCTGACCCCGTGGATGACCTCCTGCGGGCCGAAGGACTTGTGTACGTTACGGATTGCGACCGTCGCCATGGTTCCTCGCACGTCGGCTCAAGCGCCGCTGTTTCCTGTTGCTATTGTCCGCCAGGCGCGCCGCGCCGCGATGCGAACCGCGACGCCGAAGGCAAGGGGAAGAAGGGCGGCAGTGAACAGCCAAGGTGCCGGGGCTGGATCGACGCGAACGATCGACCGCGCGCTTGCAGGTGTCGGGGCCTGCTTGCCGTCTTCGATGAGCTCGATCCGAGTGACCTCGCGGTCGCGCCCGATGCGCATGGCGGAAAAGTCCGGTCTGAGCGGGGAGCCCTCCCCGGCTACGAACTCCTCGATGGTATAGCCTCTGGAGCTGCCGGCGACCTGCGAGACCCTGTAGGGCGTCATCGGCAGCGACCTTGCCGATCCGCCGTCCTCGACGGCGAGCGTCGCCTTCGTGATGTCTGCATCGGCCGTCACGATGGGAACCCAGACCCTCAGCGTATCATCGGCGACCTCGAACGACTGCGGCCGCAACAATCGTGCGAAGTGCTGCGCTTCGTATTCGGCAACCGGGACCGGCTGAACGAACAGGTCGGTGCGTCCGGTCGTGTAGATCGTGTCTCTCGGCCCGAAGCTCACGACCGGCTGGGTCCACCGGTCTTGCGGCCGCACGACATATCCGATCCCCGCGTCCGTCGGCGCGAAGCTGATGACCGTCCGCTCGCTGCCCGGCACCACTTGTCCGTCGGAACCGCGCATCCGGATGGTGTAGGTTCCTTCCGCCAGACGCAGCACCGTCCCGTTCGCGGGCTCCGTCGCAAACGCCCGATACGGCTCCGGCTCCCTGAGCTTGAGCTCCGGCGGTGGTGCAGGCAGAGTCTGCGGGCGCTGCGCCGCGATCTT
>JBIOVC010000153.1:0-2875 GCA_044867545.1 Hyphomicrobiaceae bacterium
ATAGTCGTAGGTCTGATCGAGCGCGACCGGAATGACGACCGGGACCGCAATCGGCTGTGGCGCTGCGGCCGCCGTTTCCTCGAACAGGCTGGCCAAAGGCGCGGGTGCCGGACTAGAACCGCGAATCATGGCCCCACACTAACGCCATCCCGGCGGCGAACAGAGGGCAAAGAGGAAGCGATGAAGTTCTTCGTCGATACGGCAGACGTCAAGGAAATCAGCGAGCTGGCGGCCACCGGCCTGCTCGACGGCGTCACCACAAATCCGTCGCTCGTCGCCAAGGCCGGCCGCGACTTCAAGACCATCATCAAGGAGATCTGCGCCATTGTGCCGGGGCCGGTGAGCGCCGAGGTTTCCGCTCTCGATGCGGAGGGCATGGTAGCGGAGGGGCGGACGCTCGCCGCCATTGCCCCGAATGTCACGGTCAAGGTGCCGCTCACCTGGGAGGGCCTCAAGGCCTGCAGGACGCTGACGGGCGATGGCACGATGGTCAACGTCACGCTCTGCTTCTCCGCCAACCAGGCGCTGCTCGCGGCGAAGGCCGGGGCGACGTTCGTGTCGCCGTTCATCGGCCGCCTCGACGACATCGGTCTCGACGGTATGGAGCTCGTCGCCGAGATCCGCACCATCTACGACAACTACCCCGACCTCTCGACCGAGATCCTCGCTGCCTCGATCCGCCACGTGAACCACGTCAAGCAGGCGGCAATGATCGGCGCGGATGTCGCGACGATGCCGCCGGCGGTGCTTCGAGCGCTCGTCAAGCATCCACTGACCGACAAGGGGCTCGAGCTGTTCCTCGCCGACTGGAAGAAGACCGGGCAGAAGATCGTGTAGCTCAAGCCCACCGCGGCGACGGCTGTCCTAGCGCCGCCGGCTGCGGCGCGGCCTCGATCTGGTCGTGGAGCTGGCGCAGCGTCATCCGCGCGAACTCGGCATAGACGGTCGAGCCCTGCCGCTCGAATACCTCGAGTGCCGGCACCAGCGCGGCGGCAGCCGCCCGCCAGTGGCGGTCGCGGTCGCCGATCTCGCCGAGGCGGATCATCGCCGCTCCGGCGCTGAGCTGCGTCAGCGCCCACCGCATCGGCGCCTTGCCGGGATCGATCGCAGACAGCGCGTGGCCGTAGGCCTCCACCGCGTCCGACAGCCGGGCTTGGCCGGCCGTGCCGGCGACTGCCGTTGCGCCGAGCGCGTTGGCGAGGTTGATCTTCGCGCGCACCCAGGTTTCCGGCTCGTGTCCGCGCGGGAACAACGCTAGTGCGTCCCGGTAGGCATCCGCCGCCGCGGCGAGCGCTGCCTTGTCGTCCCTCTCCTCGCCCTTGCGGTAGAGAGCCTCGGCGCGCCTCAGCAGATAGCCGACCTCGGCGGCAGTATCGCTCTTCGGCACGCCGGCCGCAGCCTCGGTGAACAGCTCGGCAGCGGCGTCGTAGTCGAACCGCGCCAACGCCAGCTCGGCGAGGCTCGCGGTCGACGCTGCCTCGTCCGCCATCTGGTGGCGCAGCGACTCGATCTCCTCGGCGAGCCGCGCCTCCGTCTGCCGCCGGCCCTCGCGCAGGGTCCGCGACACCTGCTTCAGGAGATCGAACGCCCCCTCGAAGTCGCCGCCGGCCAGCGCCGCGGCTGCCGTCTGCTTCAGCCGCGCGATCTGCGGCCCCTGGTTGGAGGGTTTCATCAGCTCGGCGATGGTCGCCTCGAGCCAGCGCGCCATCTCCTCGAACCGCTCGAGCCGCTGCTCGGGGCTCAGGTTCTGAGCTGACAGGATCGAGACGAAGCGGCGCTGCGCACCTTCGGAAAGCTTGGTGCGGGCGGCGATCCCGCTCGCCACGGTGGTCCAGTCTCCTTGCGCGACCGCGACCGGCTGCGGACGGGAAACCTCGCGGAGAACCGGACGCGGGCCCTGTACAACCGGAGCCAGCGCACCGGCTCCCTCGCTCGCCGGTGAAGCCTGTCCGGCCGCCGCCACATAGGCCGTGAGCACAGGACGCAGCGCGATCAGCAGCCGCGGCCCGCTGAGCAGATGCAGGAACAGCAACTCGAGCAGGAACAGCGCGACCTCCTCGCTGAGCCCGCCGCGCTGCACCGCCTCATGGCCGCGCATGCTCGCGATGACGTCGGCCGCTACCGTCTGATGCGCGCCGTGCCCGTGCCCGTTGGCGACGATCGTCTGCCCGATCGCCCGCTCGATCTGCTCGGCGGAGGGGCGAATTTGCCTCAGCACGCCCGCCAGTATCGCCGCATGCTGCTCGCAAGTGTCCTGGAGAAAGCCGCGCCGGTCGCGGGCGAGCCAGATCTCGTGCGCGAGCGCGTCGAGCACGCGGCCGAACTCCTCGCCCTCGGTGCGTCCGCGCAGAAAACGCGACAGGCCGTCGGCATCGACGGTTGCAGGTACCGCGCAACCAACTGCCGGTGCACACGATAGGAGCCCCGCCGCAACAAACCTATCGAGCGACTCGTAAAGGGACACGGGACGCCCACCCCTCCCTCGACTGTCCACACGCCTGCCCGCCGCAGGCTCTCCCTCCCTATCGCAGAGGGACGCGAAAGTCATGCCGGCTTCCCGCGGAGCACGAAGTATTCCACTGCCTGAGCGCCGCATCAGCGTTAACAGATCGTTAATGGGCTTGCGGCGATGCTCGGCGGCCACGATGACAGCGGAAATGGGTGACGGACGATCGATGATCGGCACCAGCAGCGAGGGCGTAACGAGCGGCGCGCATGATCTGGCGCGCACGGTCGATGCGTGGCTCGATCATCTGACCCACGAGCGCGGACATGCGGAGCTGACGCGGCAGGCTTATGCTCGCGACCTCGACCAGTTCACGCACTTCCTTGCCGCCGATCTCGGCCGCCCGCCGTCGTTGTCCGATCTCGCAAG
>JBIOVC010000154.1:0-11485 GCA_044867545.1 Hyphomicrobiaceae bacterium
ATGCCTCAGCGCGTGGTCATGCGGCGCAGCAAAGGCTGGAAGAAGCCCGCCAACACGATCTACGTTGGCCGGCCGACGCAATGGGGCAACCCGTTCCGGCCCGGCGAGGCACATCCTGAGCACGGCAGGCCGATGACCCGCGAGGAAGCCGTCGCGCTTTATCGCACAGCGCTTACCCGTCCGAAATCCACACTCAACGCGCAGCTCGACGCGCGCTGCACCATCGAGGCGGCAAAGAGCGAGCTTGCCGGTCACAACCTCGCCTGCTGGTGCTCGCTGGATGGCGCGTGCCATGCTGACGTGCTGCTCGAGATCGCGAACGGGTAGCTTCAGATGTCGATGCCGCCGCCGGCCCGCGAAGGGCAGCCGCTCAGGGAAATCGATACGCCCGCGCTCGTCATCGACCTCGACGCGTTCGAGGCGAACTTGCGCGTGATGGCGGACGCTGCGCGGGAAGTCGGCGTCCGGCTCAGGCCGCACGCGAAGATGCACAAGTCTCCCGTGATCGCGCTGAAGCAGATTGCGCTCGGCGCGGTCGGGGTGTGCTGCCAGAAGGTGTCGGAGGCCGAGGTGCTGGCGGCCGGCGGCGTCGGCGACATCCTGGTGTCGAACGAGGTCGCGGGCGCGCAGAAGCTCGACCGGCTGGCGCGACTAGCGCGAGCTTGCCGCGTCGCGGTTTGTGCCGATGATGCCGGCAACGTCGCCGAGCTCGAGCGGGCGGCGCAGCGCCACGGGGTACGGCTCGACGTGCTGGTCGAGATCGATGTCGGCGGCGGCCGCTGTGGTGTGGCGCCGGGCGCTGCGGCGGCGCGGCTCGCACGGACAATAGCGAACCCCAGACATCTCGCCTTCGCCGGCCTGCAGGCATACCACGGGTCGGCCCAGCACCTGCGCACGCCGGCCGAACGGCGGGCGGCGATCGAGAGCGCGACACGGCTCACACGGGAGACGATCGCGGCGCTCGATGCCGATGGACTCAAGGCCGCGGTCGTGAGCGGCGCCGGGACCGGCACGTTCGAGATCGAGGCGGCGAGCGGGGTCTGGAACGAGCTGCAGCCAGGGTCCTACGCCTTCATGGATGCCGACTACGGGCGCAATAGCCGCGATCCGGCGGCGCGCGTTCAACCATTCACGCAGGCGCTGTTCGTTTACGCAACCGTGATGAGCCGGCCGGCGCCAGAACGTGCCGTGGTCGACGCGGGCCACAAGGCGCTGAGCAACGACTCAGGCCCGGCCGTGCCGTGGGGCATCCCCGGCGCGGTCTACAAGCGTCCATCGGACGAGCACGGCGTCCTCGACCTGTCGGCGTGCTCACTGCGGCCGGCGCTCGGCGACAAGGTGCTGCTTGTGCCCGGCCACTGCGATCCGACCGTCAACCTGCATGACTGGTACGTCGGCGTGCGCGGCTTGCATTCCCCGCAGGCGCGGGTCGAGGCGGTCTGGCCGGTCGCCGCGCGCGGCGCCGTGCTCTGAGAGAGCCCGAGATGTCCCTATAGGGTCAGACCCGCAGCGTCTGACCCCAGCATCATTCAACCCTTGAGCCGTGGCCAGCGGGCGAGCCGCTCGACCGCCATCTCCATGTCGGCCGTCCTGCCGGAATAGGACAGGCGCAGGTAATGCCGGCCGCGGGCCGCGTCGAAATCGACGCCCGGCGTGGCGGCGATCCCGGTCTCCGCCAGCATCGCCTTGGCGAACTCCAGGCTGTCGGCGGTGAAGCGGCCGATGTCGATGTAGAGATAGAAGGCGCCGTCGGCCGGTACGATGTCGCCCAATCCGAGGCCCGGCAGCTCGGCGAGCAGGAGGTCGTGGTTGGCGCGGTAGACCTCACGGTTCGCCTCGAGCTCGTCGGCCGCCTCGAAGGCAGCGAGTGCCGCGGCCTGGGCGATGGCCGGCGCCGATATGTAAAGGTTTTGCGCCAGCCGCTCGAAGGTGCGCACGAGGCCCTCGGGGACGACCATCCAGCCGATCCGCCAGCCGGTCATCGAGAAGTACTTGGAGAAGCTGTTGATGATGATGACGTCGTCGGAGAACTCGAGCGCGGTCTTGGCGGGCAGGCTGTAGGTCAGGCCGTGGTAGATCTCGTCGGAGATGAACCAGATGCCCGCCTGCCGGCAGGCGGCGACGATCTCCTTAAGACGTGCCGGCTCGAGCATCGAGCCGGTCGGGTTGGCGGGGCTCGCGATCAGTGTGCCGGCTAGGCCCTCGGCGGCAGCCTCCGCGGCGATCGCTGCGCCGGTCGGCATCCATCGGGTCGACGGACCGGTCTCGAGCATCACCGGACGGACGCCGAGCGCGCTCAGGATATGACGGTAGCAGGGGTAGCCGGGCGAGGGCAGCGCCACGCGGTCGCCCACGTCGAACAGCGCGAGGAATGCCAGCACGAACGCCGCGGAGGAGCCGGTGGTGACGACGACGCGGTCCGGCGACAGCTTCACGCCGTACCAGTCCTCGTAGTGACGCGCGATGCGCTCTCTGAGCGCGGGGGTGCCGAGCGCCTCGGTGTAGCCGAGGGTCTCGGTGTCGATCAGCCGCTTCACGGCCTCGCGCGCCGCGCGCGGGGCGGGGGTGCCCGGCTGGCCGACCTCCATATGGATGATCTTCTCGCCCGCTGCCTCGCGGCGCCCGGCAGCGCGAATCACGTCCATCACGATGAACGGCTCGACGTCGCCGCGGCGAGAGGCCTCGCGCAGAATGCCGCCCGCGGCTGCAAGAATGTCGTTTCGCATTGCTCCGCTCTTCCTCGCCACGAGGCGTCGTCCGATCTACCTATCACAAGCGCTTGAGCGGGGCCTACCGCCGCTGTCCACACGCGGAACCGGGAACCGCGTGAGCCTTGCATTGTCCGCAATTGCCCGCCTAATTAGGCGAAACCGAGGGGCCGCACGGGTCCGGCTCGGCGATTCACCATGAAGGGCGACGGCAGTTGGCAGTGAAGGGGATGATACGGGCTGGAGGATGGCTCCGCACGGGCCTCCTCGTCGCTGTCGCGCTGGCTGCCATGCTGCACTCCCTCGCTGCGGCGCGCGCGCAGGGATTGCCGCTGATCCGCGACGAGGAGATCGAGCGGCTGGTCGCCGACTATGCCAGACCGCTGCTGAAGGCGGCGGGCCTGCCGCAGTCCAACATCACGATGAGGCTCGTCAACAACAAGAGCTTCAACGCGTTCGTGTTCGACGGCAACAACGTGTTCCTCCATATCGGCACGCTGATGCAGGCGGAGACGCCGAACCAGGTGATTGGCGTGATCGCGCACGAGCTCGGCCACATCACCGGCGCGCATGTCGCAGCGATGCGCTCGCGCATGCAGCGCGAGCAGACACGCATGCTGCTGCTGCGGCTGCTCGGGATCGGCGCGGCGATCTTCTCGGGGAGCGGTCAGGCCGTCGTGGCGGCCGACGAGATCATCATTCGCGGCTTCCTGGCGGAGCGGCGCCAGCAGGAGGCGGCGGCCGATCAGGCGGGGCTCTCGTTCCTGAACGACACCCGGCAGTCCGGACGCGGCATGCTCGAGACCTTCGAGCGGCTCGGACGTGAGAACCGCTCGTTCTCGGACGCAAACCCTTATCTGCTGAGCCATCCGATCGAGCGGGTACGTGTGGCGCAGCTTCGCGACGCGGTGATGTCGAGCCCCTACTATGAGACGCGGGACCCGCCCGAGCTGCAGCAGCGGCACGATCTGATGCGGGCGAAGCTCTATGGATTCGTCACCCCGCCGCAGGACGTCTACCGGCTCTACCCTGCGGCCAACAAGTCGCTGCCGGCACGCTATGCCCGGGCAATTGCCCGCAACTGCTCGGGCAATTGCGCGCAAGCGGTCGGCGAGATCGACGGGCTGATCGCCGAGCAGCCGAACAATCCCTACTTCTGGGAGCTCAAGGGCCACGTCTATGCGCGCGAAGGCAAGCACGCCCAGGCGGTCCCGCCGATACGCAAGGCGCTCCAGCTCCTCAACGGCCGCTCGAACCTGCTCAAGACGGAGCTTGCCAAATCGCTCGTCGAGATGAACGATCCCGGTCAGCTCGACGAGGCGATCCGGCTGCTCGAGCCGGCGCTCGAAGCCACCGGCAGTGAGGATGTCGCCGGCTACATGGTGCTTGCACGGGCTTACGCGGGCAAGCAGAAGATACCCGAAGCCGATCTGGCCATGGCACAAGCGCACATGATCCGGGGCGACCGGGAGCAGGCGGTGATCTTCGCCAAGCGTGCGCAGGCAAAGCTGGCGCCAGGCACCCGCGCGTGGCTCAAGGCGGACGACGTAATCAAGATCAAGCCTCAGGAACAGAATTGACAGACCGGCGGCTTCGGCCGCCCGACCGGAGACAAACAGATGATGCCCCGAGCAATCGAACAGGCCATGGGCTGGCTCAAGACAAGGAACGGTACGGGTCTCGCCGGCGCGGCGGTCTTCCTCGCGGCGCTGCTGGTGGCGATTGCCTACAGCACCTGGCCCGACAACAGCAGCCGTGCGGACGCGCCGGCCGCGACATCCGCAGACGTGCTCAAGTCGGCAGAAGCCGCCGGCCTCTCGCCGGCGCAGGTCGAGGCGGTCCGCGGTATCATCAAGGACTACCTGGTCAACAATCCGGAAATCCTGGTCGAGGTCAGCCGCGAGCTCGAGGCGCGCCAGCAGGTCAAGCAGGCCGACGACCACAAGCGCTTGATCGTGGAGCAAAAGGCCAAGATATTCTCGGCGCCCGGCGACTTCGTGCTCGGCAACCCGAAGGGCGACATCACGGTCGTCGAGTTCTTCGACTACAACTGCGGCTGGTGCAAACGCGCGGTCGACGACGTCGTCAAGCTCACCGAGGCCGACCCCCGGGTGCGGGTGGTGATGAAGGAGTTCCCGATCTTCGGCGAGCATTCGACCTACGCGGCCAAGGCGGCGATGGCCTCGATCAAGCAGGGCAAGTACTGGGAGTTCCATAGAGCCCTGATGCGCGAGAAGCAGGTGACCAAGGACAACGTCATGGCGATCGCGCAGCGGGTCGGGCTCGACGTCGACAAGCTCAAGGCCGACATGGCGGACCCGGCGTTCGATAGTGCGCTGAAAGACACGCACGATATTGCGGAAGCGCTCGCAATCCAGGGCACGCCCGGCTTCATCGTCGACGCAAAGGTCAATGTCGGCTACGTGCCGGTCGACGGGCTGAAGCAGATGGTCGGAGAGGCCCGGCAGAACGGCTGTCAGGTCTGCTGAGGGGTGCGGCTTCAGCGCGCGGCCGGGCGCGGAAAGTATACCGAGGATGAGGCCTCGGCGGGCTCTTTCGCAACGCGGCAAAAGCTGATACAGGGCGAGCGGTCGATTGAGCGGTCTCGAGCCACAGGGTCGAGGCCGCTCGCTCCTTATGCGCGCTCCGGTCCATGCCCAAGCCGATCTTCGTCCTCAATGGACCCAATCTCAACATGCTCGGAGTGCGGGAACCCGCGGTCTACGGGCACGCCACGCTCGATAACGTGCGCCGACGCGTCGAGGCCCGGGCCAAGGCGCTGGGGCTGGACATCGACTTCCGCCAGACCAACCACGAGGGCGAGCTCGTGGAGTGGATTCAGGAGGCGCGCGAGAAGGCGGCCGGGATCATCATCAATGCCGGCGCATTGACCCATACCTCGGTCGCGGTGCTCGATGCGCTGAATGCGGCCGGCCTGCCGGCTGTCGAAGTCCATCTTTCCAACATTTTCCGCCGCGAAACATTCCGCCACCAATCCTATGTGGCGATGGCAGTCACCGGGTCGATCGCGGGGTTCGGGGCGGCAAGCTACGAGCTCGCCGTCGAGGCGATGGCCGGGCTCGTCGGCGGGCAGGCGGGCGCGAAATCGAGTCCGGGCGCCTGAAGTCGGGCACGAGACGGCGACGGCAACAGGAATCATGGCAAAAGAGCCGAAGACCAAAGGCATTGTCGAGGCGGATCAGATCCGAGAGCTCGGCCGGCTGCTCGACGAGACCGGGCTCAGCGAGATCGAGATCGAGCGGGAGGGCTTGAGGATCCGGGTCGCACGGTCGGCGGAGGTGGTGGCGACCGCCATCACCGCCGCGGCGACGCCGGCCGTCGCCTCCGCTGCAGCGGCGAAGGCTCTTGCGGCTCCGGTCGAGGCCGCGCTCGCCGACTTCGGCAGCCATCCCGGCGCCGTCAAGTCGCCGATGGTCGGCACCGCCTACCGGGCGCCGGAACCGGGGGCGCCGCCGTTCGTAGACGTCGGCACCCGCGTCGCGCAGGGCCAGACGCTGCTGATCATCGAGGCGATGAAGACGATGAACCACATCCCGGCACCGAAGGCCGGAGTCGTCACCCAGATCCTGTTCGAGAACGGCCAGCCGGTCGAGTTCGGCGAGCCGCTGGTGGTGGTCGAGTGAGCGGCAGTCGGCAATCGGCAGTCGGAACGACGATCGACTGCCCACTCTCGACTGCCGGCGAGCAGTAGCGAGCGATGTTCGACAAGATCCTGATCGCCAACCGGGGTGAGATCGCGCTCAGAATCCAGCGCGCCTGCAAGGAGCTCGGCATCGCCACGGTCGCGGTCCACTCGACGGCGGACGCGGATGCGATGCACGTCCGGCTGGCGGATGAAAGCGTGTGCATCGGTCCGCCGCCGGCCGCCGAGAGCTACCTCAACATTCCGCGCCTCTTATCGGCGTGCGAGATCACCGGCGCGGACGCGATCCATCCGGGCTACGGCTTCCTGTCGGAGAACGCGCGGTTCGCGGAGATCCTCGAGGAGCACGGCATCACCTTCATCGGTCCGACCTCCGAGCACATCCGAACCATGGGCGACAAGATCGAGGCGAAGGCCACCGCAAAACGCCTCGGCATTCCGGTCGTCCCCGGCTCGACGGGCGCGATCGAGAGCGAGGGGCAGGCGCTGAAGGTCGCGGAGGAGATGGGCTTTCCGGTGCTGATCAAGGCGGCGGCCGGCGGCGGCGGGCGCGGCATGAAGGTTGCGCGAAACGCATCCGAGCTCGGGCCGGCGCTGTCGACGGCGCGGCTCGAGGCGAAGACGGCGTTCGGCGATGACGCCGTCTACATCGAGAAATACCTGGCGCGGCCGCGCCACATCGAGGTGCAGGTCCTCGGCGACGGCCGGGGCGGGGCGATCCACCTCGGCGAGCGTGACTGCTCGCTGCAGCGCCGCCACCAGAAGGTGTGGGAGGAGGCGCCCTCGCCCGCGCTCAACGCTGCCGCGCGAGCCAAGATCGGCGAAGCCGTCGCGCGGGCGATGCGGGAGCTCAAGTACCGCGGCGCGGGCACGGTCGAGTTCCTTTATGAGGACGGCGAGTTCTATTTCATCGAGATGAATACGCGGCTGCAGGTCGAGCATCCGGTGACCGAGATGATCACGGGCATCGACCTGGTGCTCGAGCAGATCCGGATCGCGTCCGGCGCGCCCCTCGTCGCCAAGCAGGAAGACGTGACGTTCTCCGGCCACGCGATCGAGTGCCGGATCAATGCCGAGAATCCGCAGACCTTCCGTCCCTCGCCCGGCAAGATCACCTACTGGCATCCGCCGGGGGGCCTCGGCGTGCGCGTCGATTCAGGCGCCTATCAGGGCTATCGCATCCCGCCCTACTACGACAGCCTGATCGGCAAGCTGATCGTGCACGGCAAGAACCGGAACGAGTGCCTGATGCGGCTCCGGCGCTGTCTCTCCGAGTTCGTGATCGACGGCATCGAGACGACGATTCCGCTGCATGCGGAGCTGGTGCGCCAGCCCGACGTCGCCAACGGCCTCTACGACATCCACTGGCTGGAGCGCTTCCTCGGCAAGAGCGAGTGAAGCTTCCTACAGCTTCGCGGCCTGGATGTGCATCCAATCGTAGTTCTTGACGCGGCCGAGGCTGAGCCAGCCCTCGCGCTCCCAGATCGCCCACCAGTCGCGGTACTCGGGACGCGCGAGCGTGGCGCGGTCGCGGCCCCACTGTAGCTGGTTGTTGTCCGGGTCCCAGTCGATCGCGATCGCCCAGGCGTGTGTCGACATGCGGCTCGAGCCGCGCATCTGGCGGCAATTATAGCAGCCGCCGAACTGGTCGAGCCGCAGCCGCTTGATCTCGGCTTCGCCGTAGTGGCGGTGGACGGCGTCGAGGACGGTCGCCAGGCTTTCGGCGACCTTCTCATGGCAGCGGATCGAATCGAGGATGGCTCCCTGGTCCCAAGCCAGCCGCAGCTTCCACGGGCAGCGCACGCTCACCTGCTTGACTTGGCAGGAGCGGCCGTAATGTGCGGTCAGCCCCGCTTCCGACTGGTTTGGCCAGCCGCGCGGGTTGACGTCGATCGGCTCGTCGTCGCGCCAGTCGGACAGCGGCTCGCCGGTGTCGCGGAGATGGACGAGGCTGTCGAACGCGTACTGGGTGAGCTGGCCCCACAGGCCGTCGATTGTGCCGGGGTCGACCTTGCACGACTTGGCGACGAGCTGGATCAGCGCCACCGACTTGCGCTTGTCGTCCCAGGCGCGCCAGGTGCTCGGGAGCTCGACGTGGCGCCGCTCGAGCAGCAGCGTGAGCGCGAGGTCGGGAGGCTGGCCCCACTTGGTGTCGAGGCCCTGCCGGCCGGCCTTGGGGACGGCGATCGCGAGCAGGACGACGAAGTCGCGGGCGAAATCGACGGTCTCGATGGTCACCGGCCCGGCGGGCGCCGCAGGCGCGGACGGCACGACGACGACGATCGGTGGGGGCGCCGGCGGAGGTGCCGGAGCGGGTGTCGGTGCGGGCGCCGGGGCAGGTGATGGGGCAGCCGGCGCGCTGTCGCGCAGGGAGGCCGGCATGAACGTCACGTGCAGGGCTTCCAACTCATCGAGCTCAACCATCAGCGCGGGGTCGAGCCCCCAGTCGGCGATGCGGAAGTTGTCGCGGTGCACCGTGCCGTCGCCGGTGGCGATTGCCGAGCGGCGGGTCAGCACGTCCTGGCGGGCGGCCGCGTTCGAGCCCTGCGAGATGATCTGGGCCCACTTCTTGCGGCGGGCGAGGCCCGAGAGGCTCGGCTCAGCGCGGGCGACGTTGTCGAGCGGGCCCGCTATCGAGTCGCGCCCCGCGCCGCCGTTCTGCACGGCGGTGTCGAAGAACATGGCGATGTCGATCGTGTCGGCGGCCTTCCAGCGCTTCGCGTCGCGCACGCAGATCTTCCAGTAGCGGTCCTTGGCGTGCTTGATCTCCATCGACTGCACCTCGGGGATCGACCCGAGGCGGGCGAACGCCTCCTTCCAGTCGGCACGCAGCTCGTAGCGGTTGGAGCCGATCGAGATCGAGTTGGCCCACCGCTCTTTCTCCGAGTCGGAGGCGGCCAGGATGTTGCGCAGCTCGCGCTCCTTTGATCCGAACGCGCGCTGCAGCGTGCCCGGATATTCGCGCTCGAGGGTGGTGAGGAACTCCGACAGCTCATGTTTCAGCGTGTAGCCGATGATGCCCCAGGTGAGGTAGGCACCGTCGAAATTGCCGACCGCCTTCTCGAAGCCGGTGCCTTCGAAGGCGGCGGTGAGGTTGAGGCAGCGGTCGAACAGCGAGGGTGCGGGGAGCCCGGTGATCGCCTCCCAGTCCGAGTCACGGCAGACGCCGTCGGCGGACGAGCCGTTTGCGGCCTGCGCCTTCTTGACCGCGATCTCGGTCGAGGGCCCGTATTTGCCGTCGATGGCGGAGCTGTAATGACCGGACTGCTTCAGGGCAGCCTGCAGGATCTGCACCAGCATGCCGTCGGGCGAGCGATAGCCTGTCGGGCTCTTGCGGAAAAGGATCGCGTCAGACCGCGGTGTAACCGCCGGCGCGGGGGGAGGGGGAGCCGGTTGCGGAGCAGGCGGCGGCGACGTGCTGACAGGGGGTGCGGGCGGCGGAGGTGGTGGCGTGGGTGCCGGAGCCGGTGCCGTGCTGACGGGCTCCGCTGGCGGCATGGGTGCGGCAGGCGCGGGAGACGCAGGGGTCTCGGATGCAGCAGGAGCTGCGGGGGCGGGGCCCTCCTGGTTCGTGCTGGAGCCGCCGAACAGCCAGGACCACCAGGACATGCCCTTGCCGGCGCGATACGCCGCCCCCTGTTCACCAACCCGTCCGCGCGCACCTTCTCAGAGGCGGCGGCGCGGAGTCAACCCGGGACAGGCCGGCTCCGCCTGCGGCCCGCAGATGCCCGCAGTACGTGGCTTTTCTGCGACGTAAGGGCCCGTTCAGGCTATCGGCGACGTCCGTGCTGTCTCGTGCGTTTTGCCCGCGCCCGGACTGGCGAGCGCCGGATCGGCACAGTAGTGTCGTTTTTGCTGTTGTGGCAGGCCGGTTGCCTGCGTGAGAGGCTCGTGAATGTTACCTGGTGCTGCGTGTGCGTTGCGGTGCTTGCCCGCTGCCAATCTCCCGGCACGGTGGTGGTTGCTCGCCGGCGCTCTGATGATAGCCGTGGCGTGCATGCCGGCGGAGGCGAGCGACGTCTTCCGGGAATGCGCGCCGCTCGACGGCGATCCGAAGCGCACCTTCGACATCGAGAAGAACGAGTTGCGCCGCAACAAGGATGGCGCGCTGATCACGTTCAAGACCATCGACAAGCAGCGGCTGCGGCAGGTCACCGGCTTCTGCAACGCCAAGGGCCGGCGCTACGAGTTCAGCACCGAGATCTTCGGGCTCACCGTCGAGCTGATCGAGAAGGGCAAGCCGGTCAGGCAGCGCTTCCGCTGCGAGTCGGCGATCGACGCGACGCCCGCCGGCCTCAACTGCGAGAAGGAGGTGCGCAGCATCGACTTCGAGGCGCCGGAGAAGGTAAGGGCGGGGTACAGGTAGGGGGAATCCCTGCGCTATTGACAACTTGATCCCTGCTCGTTGGCGGGGAATAGTTTTGTTGGTTTGATTCCAGGTTTACGGGGGGGTTGTGAGGAAAGGTCACGATCTTGCCGCGGCCATTTCCACCTTCGGCGTGGCCACCAAGCGGAAGCTTGCCAACCCGGGCGCATCGGGCTCGCCTGAAGACCAGTTGCGCGCGCCGCTCGAAGCGCTAGTTCGCGACTTGGTAGAGCTGACGGCGCTGGCACGCGGAGGCGTAGATCTGGTGGGCGAGAGCAATGTCGCCCAGCTTTCAACACGGCCTGACTATGCGGTCACGCTCCGCAACGCACTGATCGGATTCATTGAACTCAAGGCGCCGGGCAAGGGCGCTGACCCGCGCCGATTCACTAACGAGCACGACAAGCGGCAGTGGAGCAAGCTCAAGACACTGCCGAACATCATCTACACCGACGGCAACAGCTTCAGCCTCTGGCAGAATGGCGAGCTTCAGGGCTCAGTCGTTCATCTCGCGGGGGATGTTGAGAGTTCGGGAAGCTCCCTATCGGCTCCGCCGGGCTTTGAGGCGCTCTTTACAAGTTTCCTGACATGGCAGCCAGTGCCACCACGGAGCGCAAAGGAGCTTGCCAAGGTCAGCGCACGCTTGTGCCGACTCCTGCGCGAGGAGGTGGCCGAGGAGCTGGAGCGCAGCAACCCCGGCCTCACCTCGCTCGCCAGCGAGAGGCGCAGCCTGCTGTTCCCCGACGC
>JBIOVC010000155.1:0-5011 GCA_044867545.1 Hyphomicrobiaceae bacterium
CCGATCCATCCCGTCTACCACATGGGCGCGTGCCTCGGCGAGGTGATCCCGTTCTGGGATTCGCAGGACGAGTTCGGCGATACCAACCTGCTGGTCTCGACGCCCGAGCAGGGTGCGTCGATGGCGCGTGCGCTCGGGCCTCACTGGGTCGTGCTGCTGCGCCGGCACGGGGCGACGGTCGTCGGGCGCTCGATCCAGGACGTGGTGTACCGGTCGATCTATCTGCAGGACAATGCGCGCGCGCAGCTCAACGCGGCGCTGCTCGGGGCGGCGCCGTCGCTGCCGGCCGGCGAGATCGCGCTGGCGATGAAGACCTCCGACCGGCCGCGCACGGTCAAGCGCGGCTGGGACTACTGGTCGGGAAGGTTGCCGGGGAAGAAGGGTTGACGGGGAACGTCACCCCACCAGGAACGTCATCCCTGCGGAGGAGGGGTCCGGGGGCATCGACGGTCAGCGGTAACCCCGCCCAGTGTCCGGACGCAGGGTGGTTTGGTCCGCACCCTTTGCGGACGTTTGTGACGTCGCACCCGGCACGCGTCCCGGGCCCACCGCCTATCCGGGGTCCCGAAGGTGTCGCATCACGGAATAATACTGGTTGAGCCCCGCGGGGTGCGGGCGTACCCTGGCCACCACACAGCACATATCGGCTCACTGCATCGGAGACCGTTATGAAAGCGCTGATGTTTTCGACCATCATGGCCCTCGCCGCGCTGTTGCTCGGCTCCAGCCCGGCCGCACGGGCTAACGAGGATCGCCTTGCCCTGAAGGGCTACGACCCCGTCGCCTATTTCACCGAGAAGCGCCCGACGGTCGGCAATGCGCAGTACCAGCACGAATGGGATGGCGCGCTCTATCGGTTTGCCTCAGCCAAGAATCTCGAGTTGTTCAAGGCGGACCCGGATCGCTATCTGCCGCAGTATCACAACTGGTGTGCCGCCTCGGTGGCGAGAGGCGTCAAGGTGCACGGGGATCCGGAATATTGGCTGGTGGTCGACGGTCGCCTCTATCTGTTCGGTGGGCCGCCGGGTCCCGGACTGATGAAGGCCGATCCGCTCGCCCTGAAGACCAAGGCGGACGAGAACTGGCCGAATGTCTCCCAGCTGCCCGACCCGCCGCAGTAGGAACTAGAATCCGGCCATCTTCAGACCCTCCCTGAGATACGCGGCATGGGCGGGGTTCTTGAAGCGCGAGCCGAGCGTGTTCAGATCGAGCACCGGCAGACGGCGGCGGAGCGCTTCGACATGGTGAGCGGCCCGCTCCTTGTGGCCGAGCTGCGCGGCCGCCGCCGCGCCTGCCGCGTGGAGCATCGAAAAATCCGGATAGCGTGCGAGACCACGCTCGGCCGTGTTCAACGCATCTTCGTGCCGGCGCGCAGTGTAGTAGGCGATTGCCAGATCGAAGACGTGGCTCGGCTCGAGCGTGGGGTCGAGCTTCAGGGCCAGCTGTAGGGAATCGACGGCGTCGGCGATTTCGCCCGTGAAGGATTGGACCGTCCCCCAAACCGCCAGTGCGCTGGCATCGCTTGGGTTGATCTCTATCGCGCGCTTTAGCGCGTTCTGTGCCTGATCGTATTCGGCGCGCGCAAGGAGAATGCGGCCAAGTGCGCGGTAACCGTCGGGCTCGTCGGGCGCCAGCGCAGTCGCTTTGCGCGCTTCGTCCGCGCCGCGCAAGAGCTCGCGATCTGCGAATTCCGTCCAGCCCAGGACCACCTGCGAGTAGAGCGCCTCGGCGAGCAGGGCATGCGCAGTCGCATAGTTCGGGTCCATCTCGAGCGCCCTGGCGATCAGCTCGCGGAACTGGCGGTTCGTGGTCCGCGACGTGCCATGGCCGATCGCTCGCGCGCGCAACACGATGTCGAAGGCGGTGGGATTCGGCCGCGGATGATTTAGCTGCCGCCGGGCTTCGACCTGGGTGATGTTGGCCGCCAGCGTGCCCGCGATCCGGTGCGCAATCGAATCTTGAAACGTGAAGATGTCCGTGAGCTCGCCATCGTAGCGATCACTCCACATCACTGTCCCAACCCGCGCCTCCGTCAGTTGCGCAGCGATGCGTACGTTGCTTCCCGAGCGCCTTACACTTCCCGCCACGAGGTAGTTGGCGCTGAGCTCGGAAGCGATCTCCTCGTGTTTCGGCGGGTCCTTCTTATAGCGAAGGACGGCGTTGCGGCCGATTACGCGCAGCGTATTGAAACGGCCGAGGGCGTTGATGACCTCCTCGGTGACACCATCCGCGAAATAGTCCTGGCTGTCATCGCCGGTCTGATTGGCGAAAGGCAGAACGGCGATAATCGGCATAGCGCTTACAGCGGTTCGCTCTTGCGGCCCGGCGCTGCGTGAGACCTCGGCTCGCTCGCGAAACAGAGCAAACCATGTGATGCCAACCAGGACGATTGCCGCTGTCATCGCCGCAGCCACCATCCGAACCGACCATCCCGCATGCGGCTCGGCGGCCGGCGATGGGGCCTCGAAGGCCGCTGCCACCGACGGCTCGATACGATAGACCCTGATCGGGTTCGCGATGTTCTTCAGTCTCTGTTCGCCGGCGTCGGCAATGGGGACATCGAGTTTGTTTCGGACTTGCCGGTACGCATCCTCGGATAGGCAGATGCCGCCGGGCGGCGCAATCTGCTCGAGCCGTGCAGCAATATTGACGCCGTCACCGAAGACATCCCCCTTCTCGACAATGACGTCTCCGATATTGACGCCGATCCGGAACTCGATGCGCCGGTCAGCGGGGACGTCGCTGTTACGCTTTGCCATTCCGCTCTGCACCGCCAGGGCGCACAAGACGGCTTCCACCACCGAGGGGAAGGAAAGCAGCAGGCCGTCACCAGTCGTCTTCACGATACGGCCCTTGTGGGCAGCGATCAGCGGGTCGATCAGGTGATTGCGATGGCCTCTCAACGCGGCCAACGTGCCCTTCTCATCCGCGCCCATAAGACGCGAGTAACCCACCACGTCGCCAGCGACGATCGCTGCCAGGTGACGCTCTAAGGGAGCAGACGGCACAATCGAGATTCCGACCGGGGTCCAGTTACTCGGTATTGTAGCGCCGCTGCGCACCCAGGCGCCAAGCCCGCAAGCGAATTTGATGCAGTTGGCGGGGGACCACCGGCTGGCGCTCAAGCGGGTCCAACGGGCTCATGTGCCGTGAAGGCGCTCCACAACCCTGGAGAGTGCAGCCGATTGGCGGGCTCGTTTCGCTGCGGCAGAGGCGCTATAAGGCGGACATGACGATTCCCAAGACCGTCGTGCCTAATGCGGCCGTCACCGTCGGGCCGGTGACGTTCGCCAACGACCGTCCGATCGCGCTCTTCGCCGGGCCCTGCCAGATGGAGAGCCGGGCGCATGCGCTCGAGATGGCCTCAGCGCTGAAGGAGATCGCCGCCCAAGCGGGGATCGGGCTCGTCTATAAAACCTCGTTCGACAAGGCGAACCGCACGAGCCTCTCGGGCAAGCGCGGCATGGGGCTTAAGGCAGCGCTTCCGGTGTTCGCCGAGATCCGCGACAGCCTCGGGCTCCCGGTCGTCACCGACGTGCACGAGAACGGCCAGTGCGCGGTGCTCGCCGAGGTGGTCGACGTGCTGCAGATCCCGGCGTTCCTCTGCCGGCAGACCGATCTGCTGATTGCCGCCGCCAAGACCGGGCGTGTCGTCAAGATCAAGAAGGGCCAGTTCCTCGCGCCCTGGGACATGGCGAACGTGGTTGCCAAGGTGACGGGGAGCGGCAATCCCAACGTGCTCGTCACCGAGCGGGGCGCGAGCTTCGGCTACAACACGCTCGTCACCGACATGCGGGCGCTGCCGATCCTCGCCGAGACCGGCTGTCCGGTGATCTTCGATGCCACCCACTCGGTGCAGCAGCCGGGCGGGCGCGGCTCATCCTCAGGCGGCGACCGGCGGTTCGTGCCGGTGCTGGCGCGGGCGGCGGTCGCCGTGGGCGTCGCCGGCCTCTTCATCGAGACCCATCAGGACCCCGACAACGCGCCGTCCGACGGCCCCAACATGCTGCCGCTGAAAGACATGAGCGCGCTGATCGCCGAGCTGCAGGCGATCGACCGGGTGGTCAAGCGCAAGCTTTCATAGCAGACCCGGGGCCGTCCGATGTCCGGCCCCGGGGCTGGCTCAAGTATCTCTGATTGGGGGTCTAGAGCGTCCGCGCCGGCAGTCCGGCGAGCTTCGGGCGCTCAGGTCTTGCCGCCGGCCGCTTCATCTGGCGCTCGGCGATCAGCACAGGCTTGCAGGTGTGCGCCGTGCAGAATTGGCCGTCCCAGCGCAAGCTGGCGACGTTGACGGCGGCGTAGGCGACGACGGTGGTGAACAGGCTGAGGGTGGCAGTGCAGGCTACCAGCCCAACGAGACGGACGATTTCCTCACTCATAACACGACCCTTCCGCTCATTTGCGGGCGTCGCCATCCGGCCCCAGGGCAAGACGTCCGACGCCAACGGAATTTCATTCTATGGCAACCTTGGTTAAGGCCGCGTTAAGGTTAGGGAGAAGTGAACGGCTCGGGGCCGCTTTCGAACGGAAGGCGCTCGTCATGATGTATACGGATGAATTGGGCTGCGGCAGCGGTCTGGGCTCGTGCCGATCCTGCGTGTGCAGAGCATTCGGCCTACATTCGCCCAAAACAAGGCACAGCGCCGCCCTATGAATGCACGCAAAATGGCACCGCAGCAGGATACTTGCAGCACCGAATCGTACGCGCAGTGCATGATCCGGATGTGCTCCGGCGAGAAAAGGCAACAAGGCGATGCTTGAGGTATCCTTCGATCAGATGGCCTGGCTGCTGGCGGCGGCTGCCTTCGCCGCGCCGCTCGCCAAGCTCTTGAGGATCGGCTCGGTGCTCGGCTACCTGCTCGCCGGCATCCTGATCGGCCCCTACGGCGTCGGCCAGGTGTTCTCGAGCTTCGCGGCCAAGGAGGTGCTCCATTTCGCCGAGTTCGGCGTCGTGCTGCTGCTGTTCCTGATCGGGCTCGAGCTCCGGCCGACGCGGCTCTGGTCGATGCGC